>JAFPXK010000069.1 GCA_017412585.1 Oscillospiraceae bacterium | reverse complement strand
GCGGCGTAGAGGGCGAAGAGATACAGCACCGCCAGCTGGGTGGTGTAGCCCTTGGTGGTGGCCACGGCGATCTCCGGCCCGGCGAAGGTGTACAGCACATGGTCGGACAGCTTGGCAATGGTGCTGCCCACCACGTTGACGATGCCGATCACCTTCGCCCCCCGGCTTTTGCACTCCTTCAGCGCGGCAATGGTGTCCGCCGTCTCGCCGGACTGGGAAACCACCAGCACCAGCGTGTGTTCGTCCACCATGGGGTCGCAGTATCGCAGCTCGCTGGCCAGCTCCACCTGGACGGGGATGCGGCAGAGCTTCTCGACGGCATAGCGGGCGGAGCAGCCCGCGTAATAGGCCGAGCCGCAGGCAGTGATCACGATCTTACGCACGTCCCGGAGCTCACCTGCGTCCAGGTCGAAGCCGTCCATCTCCACGCGTCCCCCCCGGATACGGGGGGCCAGGGCAGCTTTGACGGCGGCGGGCTGCTCCATGATCTCCTTGAGCATGAAGTGGGCATATCCGCCTTTCTCCGCCGCCTCCACGCTCCAGGTCACGCGGCTGACGGGCTTTTGCGTCTCTCGGCCGGCACAGTCATATACGGTGATGCTGTCCGGCGTCAGCCTGGCCAGCTCGCCGTCGTCCAGATAAATCACGTTTTTCGTGTGAGCCACCAGCGCCGTCACGTCCGAGGCGAAGTAGTTCTCCCCCACCCCGACGCCCAGGATCAGAGGGCTTGCCTCCCGCACCGCGTAGAGGACGCCCGGCGTTTCGGTGCAGAGAATACCCAGGGCGTAGGAGCCCTCCAGACGGGCCGCAGTCTTCATGACGGCAGCCTTCAAATCGCCGTCGTAGTAGTGCTCCAGCAGGTGGACGATGGTCTCCGTGTCCGTCTCAGAATGAAAGACATAGCCATAGTCCATCAGCTCCTGGCGAAGGGCCAGGTAGTTTTCAATAATGCCGTTGTGTACCACGGCGAAGCGACCGTCATTGGAAAGATGGGGATGGGCGTTCTGATCCGTGGGTGCGCCGTGAGTGGCCCAGCGGGTGTGGCCTATGCCGGCGGCACCGGGAGCGCCCGCCCCGTTGTCCGTTTTTTCGCGGAGTCCGGCGATGCGGCCGCTGACCTTCTCCACCTGTATCGCGCCGTCATGGAACACGGCGATGCCGGCGGAGTCATAGCCCCGGTATTCCAGCCGCTCCAGCCCCTGCAGCAGCACCGGCGCGGCATCCCGCGCTCCGGTAAATCCAACGATTCCACACATAGTATCCCTCCTTCGCAATTTGAAAACAAAAAAAGGAGACAACGGCGCGCAGGGGACACGGAGCCCTCTGAGACGCCGTTGTCTCAGAACACTGGTGAGTATAGACCCGCCGGAGGGGTTTGTCAAGTTTTTCCAGTATTCTTTCAGCGATTTGCATTGCCACATTATTCCGTCCAGCTAAGGCAAGACCTCCGGCCGTGCCGGAGGTCTTGGAGCTTATTTTGGGGGGCGAAGCGGCGCTGCGCCGCCTTGGGTTTGCGGCGCGACCGGCCGAGGGAGCCATCAGCGGGGCGGGAAGTATTCCCGCAGGAAGTACGCCGGGGCGCAGCTCCAGGCGTGGCAGTAGCTGTTGACGATGGTGCCGCCGTAGGGGGAGGCGTTGGGGTCGGCGGGGTCGTAGAGCTCCCAGAAGGTGTCCGCCCCTTCTTTTATCATGCCGCCCCAATAATCGGTGAGCACCTGCAGGGCCTTGTCCTTCTCCCCCACGTCCAGCAGGGCCTGGACGTAGTGGTGGTAGAGATAGGGCGTGACCATGCCCACAGCGTCGGGCCGCGCCGCGATGCGGCGGAGCACAGCGGCGTCCGCCGCGCCCCCCAGCACCATCCAGATCTGGCTGGCCCAGGAGAGTTGCCGCTCTTTCCCGCTGACAAACAGGCCCAGCGACCCATCGTACAGGCCGTCGATGGCCGCCTGTTTTTTCGTCTCATAGTCCGCTGCGATCCACGCCGCCTTTTCATCGTCCTGCAAAATGGCGGCGATCTTGCCGGCGGCTTTCAGGGCGTAGAGATACACGCCCTGGGCCCCGGCCTGCTTGTTGAGGGCCAGGTTCCAGTCCAGGAAGCACCAGCCCAGCACGTCGGACAGTATGTACGGCTTTTCCTGCGACGAGGCCTTCTACCAATTCTACCGCGCCACGTTCCGGGCGGTGAAGGATTGCGACCGGGGGCTGTTCTTCGGCGCGCCGTCCACCTACTATCTGATGCAGCCGGGCTACCGGAACTGGTATATCCCCTTCCTGCAATGGTGCCGGGAGCAGGACTGCACCCCGGATTTCCTCAACTTTTGCTACTATGACCTGGTATTCAACGAGAGCGAGGGCGGGCAGGAGGCCTTTGGCTTCACCGCGTCCATGGCGCTGCGGGAGAGCACCGACGGCCTCAGCGGCTTTGTCACCCAGGTGCGCAGCGAGCGCCATCAGCTGGGCGCAGACGCCATGCCCCTGTTCCTCACCGAGTGGAACAACACCCCCAGCCAGCAGGATCTCCTGAACGACACCTGCTTCAAGTCCTGCTACATCGTCAAAAACATTCTGGAAAACTACGACCGGCTGGAGAGCTTTTCCTACTGGTCGCTGACCGACTGGATGGGCGAGGCCGCGCAGCCGGAGGAGATGTTCTTTGGCGGGCTGGGCCTGTTCACCGCAAACGGCATTCCCAAGGCCGGCTATTACGCCTTCACCCTGCTGCGGCAGCTGGGCGACACCCTGCTGGGCCGGGGTGAGGGCTGGTTTGCGACCCGCCAGGGCGACAGCTACCGGATCATGCTGTATCACTACCGCCACTTCTCCCACCTCTACGCCCAGGGGGAGCGCTTCGACATGACCTTCACCGAGCGCTATACGCCCTTCTCCCCGGAGCAGCTGCTGGACGTACACCTCCACATAAGCGACGCAAAGCCGGGGGACTATATCGTCACCGAAACGGTGATCAACCGCGCCTCCGGCAGCGCCTTTGACCAATGGCTCGCCATGGGCGCCATGGCGCTGAGCAGCGGCCCGGAGCTGGACACCCTGGCCGCCCGGTCCGTCCCCGCCGTCAACAAATATACGGTGGCCGCCGAGGACGGCGTGATGCGGCTGGACGCCATGCTGGACATGCTGGAGGTCAGGCTGATCGTGGTCAAGCCCAGGTAAGCATCTGCCGGGGACGAGAAAAACACAGGCAAAAGCGCCTGTGCTGCGCCGAAAGCGCCCGGAAATGCAGAAAGCCCCGGAAATGCAGAAAGCGGAAAGAGCTTCCTCTTTCCGCTTTTTCTATTTTCTGCGCCCCGCAGCCGCAGAGCAGGAGCAGCACCGCCATGGCGAGCAGCCGTATTTTCATGGCACATCACCCCCATTCACAGGCAGGGCCACCCGGCCCCGCCCGGCGTCCTGCAGGCTGCGCTCTACGGTGCCATCCCGGTGCATAGGCCATTTCTTTCCCTCTTTGCTATTGCTTTATACCCCCTTTACGCCGTCGCCGCAAGTGGGGTGACGTCCCCTCTGCCGGCGTCCCGGCGGGAGGCAAAGCTGTATCTCGTGTGGAAGAAATACCAGGCCTTCTCCCCCATCGCAGAGTGTTTTTTTCCAGATCAAAACCACCTTTTCCGCAGCCAGGGAGGCGGTGTTGCCGTAACGCGGCACGGTCTGCGGCGGCAGCCTTTTTTCAAGTAAAAATCGCGGCGGAGCAAATGCTCCGCCGCGATTTTCGGTTAGGCTATGGGTACCTTATTGCTTTTTCGCTTTTTTCTTTCTGACAAACAGAAGGATGACAACCATGGCAGCCACAGACACGGCAGCCACAGCAATCCAAAGGCCCACATGGCTGTCCGCCGCCGAAACGGTGAAGGTGGTGTCGGCCTCGCCGTTGTCGTAGACAACGGTGACGGTATGCTTGCCAGGAGCGAGCGCCTCCAGGGTTTCCGGATTCAGCGTCACGGTGGCGCCGTCTTCCCCGATGGTGTAGTCCACGTCTCTGACAAGGTCCTCGCCATCCAGTCTGACGCCCACAAAGTGGGCCAAGCTGTCCTCTTCACCGGAGGGCTTCATGGTGATGGCCAGGCCGTTGTCGCTGCTCTTGGTCCACTGGTCCTCGTTGGCGCCGGAAAGGCCGGACATGGACGCCACGCCGTAGTCGGGAGCAATGGCCACCTCCACGCAAGCCGGTTCCGTGTCGTTGTGGTTCTCGTCGCCCACCACCTTGTACCATACGTAGTAGGTGCCCGCGTTGGTCTCGGTGGGGATCTCCGTGCTCCAGCCCTCCTCGGGAGCGGCCAAAGCGCTGGTGGAGAGAGCGTACATCACTCTGCCGCCCTTCACCGTACCGGCAACCGCCATAAGCGCCTGCTTCGTTCCGTTGTAAACGATCTTCTCCTCGGTAAAGGTGGCCGGAGCGGGATCCGCCTTGGTGATCGTCAGTTTGCCGCCCACGGTGGACACGTCGTAGTTGGGGTTATCGCCCAAACGCACCGTGATCCGATACTCGCCCACGTTCTCGCCTTCGGCTCTCGACAGCGTGTAGTTGAGGGTGTCGCCGCTCTCCACGTTGGCCGTGGTGGCCGTCAGCGCAGGATCGTCCTCGCCGTAGACCTTGCTCACATTGTTGGCGATAATGGTGGCAGGCTTTTGGCTGATGGTGAACAGGCCGTTCAATGTAGCCGCCTCGTAGTTGGCGTTGCCGCCCAGTCTGACGCTGATGGTGTACGTACCGACATCCTCGCCGCCGGCTCTCGACAGCGTGTAGTCCAGCGTATCATCGCCCTCCAGGCCGGAAACAGTGGCGGTCAGCCGAGGATCGCCCTCGCCGTAGACCTTGCCCGCGTTGTGGACGGTAACCACCACGCCAGCGGATTTCTTCAGGATGGTGAACAGGCCGTTCAAAACAGTCACGTCATAGTTGGGGTTCTCACCCGGGGTGGCCGTAATGACGTACTCGCCGGCGTTCTTGCCCTCGGCTCTCGACAGCGTGTATTCCAGCGTGTCATCGCCCACGGTGCCCTCCACGGTGGCCTCCAGCGCGGGGTCATCCTCGCCGTAGACCTTGCTCAGGTTGGTAACCGTGATGGTGGCGGGCTTCTTCCCGATCGTGAATACGCCGTTTACAGCGGTCACGTCGTAGTTGGGGTTCTCGCCCGGGGTAACGGTGATGACGTACTCGCCGGCGTTCTCGCCCTCGGCTCTCGACAGCGTGTAATTCAGCGTGTCTTCGCCCACCAGGTCCGTGTTGGTAGCTGTCAGCGCGGGATCGCTTTCGCTGAAGATCTTGCCCACGTCCACGGCAGTGAGGGTGACAGGCTTCTTCGTGATGGTGAAGCTGCCGCCTGCGGCGCTCACATTGTAGTTGGGGTTCTCGCCCAGGGTAACGGTGATGGTGTAATCGCCCACGTTTTCGCCCTCAGCTCTCGTCAGCGTGTAGTTGAGCGCGTAATCACCCACAGTGCCTTCCACCGCAGCGGTCAGCGTGGGATCGGCATCGCCGTAGGTCTTGGACTTGGCATCGGCGGTGACGCTGGCATCCTTCTTGTCGATGGTCAGCTTGGCGCCCGTCACGCTCACGTCGTAGTTGGGGTTATTGCCCAGGGTGATGGAAATGGCGTACTCACCCACGTTCTCGCCCTCAGCTCTCGACAGGGTGTAGTTCAACGTGTCGCTGCCCACCAGGTCGGTGGCGGTAGCCGTCAGCGCGGGATCGGCGTCGCCGTAGGTCTTGGACTTGTTATCGGCGGTAATGCTGGCGGCCTTCTTATTGATGGTCAGCTTGGCGTTGATGGCGGTTACATCGTAGTTGGGGTTGTCGCCCAGGGTAACGGTGATGACGTATTCGCCGACGTTATTGCCCTCGACTCTCGACAGCGTGTAGTTCAGCGTGTCATTGCCCACCAGGTCGGTATTGGTAGCCGTCAGCGTGGGCTCGGCATCGCCGTAAGTCATGGTCTTGTTATCGGCGGTGAGGGTGACAGACTTCTTTTCGATGGTGTAGGTCACGCTGGCGGTGGCTGCGTTGTCGCCGGTGCCAACGGTGATGCTGGCGGTGTAGGTGCCGGCGTCGGTAGGCGTGGCAGTCAGCACTTTCTCGCCCTGCTTATACACCACAATCGGGGTGTCCACGCCGTCAACGCCGTTGGTCACTGTCGCCGCCGCGCTTCCTGTGCCGCCGTAGACCGTCAGGGCAGGACGCGTAATGGTAATGGTGGCGCTCAGCTCACCGGAATGGCCTTCATCTTCATTCAGGCAGGTCGCGGTGATGGTGGCGCCGTCGGCGGTGAAGCCCCACTGGTGATCGTGGTCTGAGGTGGAGATGGTCGCGGCGGCGCTGGAGGGAGAGGCGTTGCAGTTCGCAGTCTCCTTGAGGCGCTGATAGAAGGTGTACTCCTTTCCCTTCGCCAGATCGGTAAAGGTGGCGCTCTCCTGCCAGGTGGTGCCGTCCTTGCTGTACTCGCAGCCCTCCACCTCTGTAAGCGTGATCGTTTTCGCGGTGTGGGCAGCCAGCGCGGGCGCGGCAGGTGCCGTCTGATTGGCCTTGTTCATCGTGACCGTGAAGCTGCCGGTTACCGGTTCGTGGTTCGGCGCACTGGCCTTGTAATAGACCGTTCCGGCGTCAGCAACGTTGGTGAAGGTGGGCATAGCACCAAACGGGCCATTCTCCGTCTTGCTGTAGGTGAAGGTCACTTTCTGGTTATTCACCGTCGTGGCGGCAGTGGTAACCTGCGGGGTCTGGGCGCTGCCGGTATAGGTCAGCGTGCCTTTCTGCGCCACGCTGACGTCGGTCATCGTGGCACACCCAATCGTGTACTCCACGCTGGCGGTGGCCGCGTTATCGCCGGTACCGACCGTGATGCTGGCGGTGTAAGTGCCGGCGCCGGTGGGAGCGGCAGTCAGCTCCGTCTCACCCTTCTTATACACGACGGTCGGGGTATCGACGCCGTCAAGGCCGTTGCTCACAGTTGCCGCGACGCTTCCCGTGCCGCCGTAGACGGTCAGGGTCGGAGCCGTGATCTGCATCGTTGCCGTTAAGTCTTCAAGATAACAATAGTGGTCACTGTCTGCACAGGTCGCGATGATTTTACTGCTGTCTTGTGCATCTACCCTGTAACTGAATTCGTGGAAATGGGTGACGTACTTTGCATAGGCCGTTGTGCTCTCCGTGAACACCGTATTCGCAGTAATCTTGGTGCCGTTTTCCGCCGCCGTGTACCAGCCGGTGAAGACGTTGCCCTTCCCTTCCGGCGGGGTAGGTTTACCTTCCGGAAGCGCTATCTTCCCCTCCATGTCAGTATATACCGCGCTGATGTCGCCGCTGCCGCCGTTTGTGGTCGTGTCAAACGACACCTTGTAGCGGAAGCGGATAACCGCCTGCGCCGGGGTGGCAGGCTCACCGTTATTCACCTCTTCCACAGGGATGACAACGTGCAGATCGCTGTTTCTGCCCTCCGCGCCCAGCTGCAGGGGATTGGCTTCCGTCAACATATCCTTTCTGGCGATTTCTCTGCCAGTGCTATCCAGAAGCACCGCAACGGGAATCATATCGCCCGGCGCATGCATGGAGTTGTTGCGGATGTCCGCATAGACGGTATAACCTGTGACCTCGCTCTGCTCATTGGTATTCGCTTCAACCGAGGTGTCTATGGTCAGCTTCTCACCGTTGTTCCTGGCCAGCAGGCCTGTGAGGGAAATGAAGTTGTCGTTGTTATAGGTATTCGGCTCCTCAACACCATCCACCCAGGCGCGGACATACACCGTAGCTCCGTCTTCGGGGATCTCTCCGTCATCATTGAGCCTAACAACATCGGTGACGTTGAGCGTCTGGACGGTGGTGTAGGTGCCCGCATCAATATCCGCAAGAGCGGTGCCGGTGATGGAGACCTCGCTGCCGATCATCCTCTCGTGGAAGGGATCCTTATAGAAGGCCAGTTTGACGGTCTTGCCGCTGCCGGAGAGCGGAATCTCGGAGCTGTTGCTCAGCGTGATCTGGATATCCCGCTTGCCGTCGTACTCCTGCAGGAGCTTGATGCCGGAGATGCCCACATCCGGGCGGTTCAGGGCCAGTGTGCCTGTGGCAAGAGCCTGGCTGTTGGCGGCTACGCTGTACGTCGCGTCAGCCACCGCGCCCTCGGGGACGCTGTAGCTCATCAGCAGCGTGGTGGACTGGTTCGGGAGCAGGTTCAGATCGGTGAAATCCTTGCTCTGGCTGCCGACCTTCGCCGTAACGGAGGTAAGTTTGTCGGTGCCCGTGTTGGTCACGGTGAACTGCACCGGCGTGGTGAAGCCGGGCATCACCTCGGAGATATTGATATCCGCGGTCACGTTTGCCGCCGTCTCCGGGAAGGTTCCGGTGGCCAGCTTCAGCGAGGAGATGGCCTCGCCGTCGAGAATATCCAGATTGTTCGGCTCGGCGGAGTTGCTGTCAACGGTGTTACCTGCCGCTGCATCGAGGTCGATCGAGTCATATGTATCGATTCCCTCAATGGTGTTGTAATCCGTGCCGAGGATGATGGCATGGATCGCGCCGGCGCTGTCGGTATAGGCATCAAACCGGTCGATGGTGTAGTTCTTATCCGTCTCCGCAATATCCGTGGGCGCGGTCATACCGGTCACGCCGTCCGCCTTGTAGAAGCGAATCGCGTTCAGCTCATACTTGCCCGCGTCCTCCGCCGTGTCACTGTTCTTGCGCTGGGACCAGACGACGGAGACGTTTTCCAGATTCCCATTATTGACAGGCGCGGAGAAGTGGAAATCAGCGGTGATGCCCGTCTCTCCGGTGCCGCCGACACTCTCCGGGAAGCTGATGTCATAGCTGCCGTTGGCGTTGATGCGTGCCAGGCGGATGTCGTGGGCCACAACAGCCTTCGTTGCGGTGACATTCCCTTCCGCGTCATATTCAGCTGCGGTGGTGCCCTGGCCTGCGTCGTGCTCAGAATACCAGCCCAGGACGAAGTAGCCGCCGTTTTCATTGACCGCCGTCACCTGCACGTTGGTATCGGTGTAGCTGTCGTTGGTCAGGCGTCCGGTGGTGACCGTTTCGCCGTTTGCATTGATCACGGTGTAGAAGGTCTCGGTGGTAGTCACGTCCTCGCCGGTGCGGACGGTGTAGACCAGGATCGCCGTGCCGTCAGCCAGCATGGCGGAGTCGATGGCGTTCACCGTGCCGGCGTTTCCGTTATAGGCCACCTGGGCGGTCATCCACTCTGTGCCGTTATAGATACGGTAGTTGATATTGTTTTCCACGTTGAACGCCGCGGTGAGATCGTCCATCCCATTCACAGACAGGGAGGTCGTGTTCAGGCTGCGCCAGGCCACGATGGCCTTGTCGCCGTAGCTTGCCACGGTGGGCGCCATATCCGCCACGGAGTTGTCTGTCAGGCGTGTGGTCGTCCACGCCGTTCCATTATAGGAAGCGGCGTAGACCTCGGTGGCGTTGAACATCATGGTGAGCTCATCGTTGGAGACGTTCTCATGCTGCTCGGCCTGAGGCGTTTCGATCTGCTTGACCCAGGCGGCAAAGGCGCTGTCCCTGGTGCCGCTGGCGACGATATCCAGGTCAGCGAGAACGTTATCCTCGGAGGTGTCCACGCGGCCCGCATTGTCATAGCCGTTTCCGTTCTTCACGGCGTAGCTCACGACGCTTTCCACCTCGCTGGCGTTGTCGTTATCAGAGACGTACAGGAACAGCTCGCCGTCGTCGGTAAACGCCGGGTGAGAATAGGGATAGGCATTGGTCTGCACGTTGTTGAACGCGCCGGTCATGGGGCCGGCGGCCCGCATGAGGCTGACGCCGCTCGTCCAGGCTCTCTCGGACAGCTCCAGATAGTCGCGGCTTTCCAGTTCGGCGCCGCCGTCGATCTCCACGATAGTGCTGCCGTCGGCATAGAGGTACATGGTGTACGCTCTGCCGCTGCGTGTGGTGCCGAAGAGCTGGGCGAAGCCCTGGTCGTTCCAGTAGTCCTTGATCTTGTCGTAATTGTTCCACTTCTTCGTCCAGTCGAAGCCGGTGGAGGCAAATTTCTTGGTGTAAGAGATAAACAGCAGCTTGACCTTCAGCTTGATGCCGATCTCACCGGCGATGGTGAGCTTCGTGCCGGTCTTGGCGCTTTCATCGCTGGGGGTCAGGAGCAGGAAGTTCACATCCGCGCCGATCCGGCCGTAAATGCCCAGCTGCAACGCCACCAGGGACAGGTCGAAGCCGAGGCCCGCAAACGCCTCGATGGACACGCCCAGGGCTGCGTCAAGCAGCATGGCGCGGGCAGAGTCCTTGTTGCCGAAGGCCACCTCCAGGTCGGCGTTGAAGCCCACCTCGAAGGAGATATACGCGGGATACGGGCCACACATGAAGGTCTGGCCCCACTCGTACTTGCCCTTTACGTTGGTGCCCACGTTGCCGCCGCGGAACTCGATGTTCCAATTGCCGTTGCCGACACGCGCTTCGAGGATGATCGTGCCGTAGAAGTTGAACTCCATGGAGCCTTCGCCGTTGGAGTCGCTGTCGTCGCCGTCGTCCTCCATCTCCTTCATGTACTTGCTCATATCCTCGGCGAGGTCGTCGGTGTTGAAGTTGACGGAAACGCCGCCCTCAGAGGCGTCGCTCTCCTTCCGGGCATTGGAGCCGACAAAGGCAATGATGCGGAAGGTTGACGGGTCCGCCGTGGGCAGGATCATCATATTGATCGGGTTGTAGCCGCCCGCTCCGGCAAGATTGCCGAGGAAGACGAAGCCCTTTTTGATCATGTCGTTGACATTGATGCTCCGGAAGATCGAGCCAATGTCGGTTTTACTATTCAGCTCACTGCGCACCTCTTTGCCGATCGCAAGCGCGCCGGTGGTTCCATCCTTCAGGCTTGTCTTTTGGGAAACGTTGGTGACACCAAAGGGCA
Source organism: Oscillospiraceae bacterium (assembly GCA_017412585.1). Lineage (GTDB taxonomy): Bacteria > Bacillota > Clostridia > Oscillospirales > Oscillospiraceae > Vescimonas. The sequence goes on along the minus strand of JAFPXK010000069.1, from coordinate 22,664 downwards.
TGGTGATGGTTCTGACCGTTACATCGCTCTTTTTAAAGACCGCCTTGATTCGAGCGGTGGGGGTATCGCCGCCGATGCCGTCCGCCGTCATATCCGTGTTCGTCATCGTATAGGTGCTGCGAAGCATCGGGACGGTGGAGAACGGGAACACGAAGTAGGTTGCATTATCCAGCTCGTCCAATTTCGTTATTGTCTTTGCCTCTGACAACTTGTTCTGACCGGTGAGCAGCGTCCCACCGGCAGTGTAGAGGGCGAAGCTGGCAGCATTCTCACCCGAATAGGTCGAAAAGCCGTTTTCGTCTGTGCCGACACTCTCGCCCAACATTACAGCGTCGGTATACAGCTCAGCCTTGCTGAAGTCCGGGGAAATACCGATGTTATCCGTATAATCGATTACGTTGCGCGTATAGTCAGTCGCTCTGTACTGTTTCGCATTTGCATCCCAGTAATACTGCTGATACTCCTGCCGTACGATCGTTGGCACATTGCCGCTGCCGCGGAGGGTCTGGAGATTCACGATGGAGTTAGTATGGTTATTAGAGGCGACGTCGATGATAACGTAGCCTGGCTGGTAACCGCTCTCAAAGCGATATTCAAAGACATACTGCAATCTCCGTATCCCGCCGCTCGTGGGAATAAACTGCGTTGGGTCAAGCCATACGGTGGTCTTGCCGTCTGCGCCGATGTTGACCGTCATGTCCTTGCGGAGATACCGTTCAGCATCGGTTGAATTGGTGTTACGAAGATCTGCCTCAGAGCAGTAATCTCCATTCACATAAACGCCGCCGCGGAGGATCACCTCGCCGGTGTAGGGCTGACCATTCGGTTGGAGGAATGTCAGCGTTGTGCTGGAAATGGGCTTCAGCGTCAGGTTGTTGCAGGGATAGAGCTCGAGTTTGACAATGTTCTGCTCGCCGCTAACAAAATCCTTACTATTATAGGTGCCGATATAGGTTTCGTCCCCAACCTTTGACATCGCCACAATGTCACCGGTGATCCCGCCGGCCTCATAGATGGCAAGCTCGCCATTACTGTTGGTTGTCACCGTATGCGGCTGATTGTCGGTGGTGTAATAGGTCACCGTAGTCTGCGCTTTCGGGTTGAAGCGGAACAGGTAAAGCTTGTTTTTCAGAGTGTTGACGCTGACCGTTACATCCTTTGTCATGCCGGTGCTGACATGTTTCGCGGTGATGGTGACCGGCGCTTCCCCGCTTACATCATCGGTCGCCACAATCAGAAAATCCGAGGTGGGGATGAAAGAGGTATAGCTGTAGCTGCGGAGATCGGCGTAATTGCCGCGCTCCTCATAGTTCAGCGTGACTCTATCGCTGGCTGTCTTGTTGTCTCCGGTGCCTTCCGTGGCGGACCACTGCATTTTGTCCGAGATGATGCCCCAGGCGCCGCTGCCGTAGTTGGCGGAGATGAGCTTTTGCAGGTTGACGTCGGAGCGCAGGTCGTCAAAACTGTAGTTTGCATCCGAACTCAGCTTTTTCAGCAGGGTCTGGATGTCGTCGCTGTTGTCCAAAACGAGGCTCGTTCCGGCTTCGCTGCTGCCGTCTCCCGCCTTGCCGCCGGTGGTGCCGCCCACCTCGCCGAAGGGAACGTCCTTCAGGATCAGCTTCAGCGGGTTGGTGTTATACACCGTCAGCAGCATGGAATCCACGCTCCACGGATCTTCGTCTTTGTTGCGGGCGTAGACTGTGATGGTATAGGCTTTTTTCAAGCCCTCAAAGGTGCCCACGGTGTCCGCAGTGAACGGAATCGTACCGTCGGAGGCATCCTGCATCGCACTGACTTCTCCGCCGGACTGCTGAATGGTGTATTTCACCTCAGCGCCCTCCGCCGCCGAGGTCAGCGTGTATGAAATATTGGGCAGATCGCTTTTTTCCACATAGTAGCTGTCGAGCTTATCCAGCGTGACCTTCGCCGGGCTCTGCTTCACCTTAAGCAGCGCCTTGGCGGTCATCGTTGTGCCTCCAATGCTGGTACTCAACACCACCGCGTAATTCCCCGCCGTCAGCTTTTCACCGGGGATGGTGATGTGCGTCAGCGGATTTGCTACCGTGCTGGTTCCTTTTGTCGTATAATATGGGGTTCCGCTGGGAGTAAAGCTGTCAATGTCGCCCCCGTCAAAGCTGTAGAGCTTCAGCGTGATGTCTGTATTGCGATTGTTGGACTGCGCGGCATTGGATGAGAAAAAGATGTCCGTACTGACCCCCGACATAGTCTCGCGCGTGCGGGAAGAACGAGGGATCATCATATATGGCGCCGACCCCTCTTTGACGGCGAGTTCAATATCATGGCGTGTGCAAGTGTTAGCGGTATCGTCGGAAGAGCCGTTCAGCGCCACAAGATACAGATGTGATGCTTCGCCGGGCTTAGTCGGATTCAGAGTATACACTCTTCCGTCATCACTTGATTCAAGTACGTCGCCACCTCCGACCATATAACCACCGCCGCTATCCCTAATTAAAATCTTATAACGAATATCTTCTTTAGGCGTTACGCAGTCGAAATCTATGCGATCACTTATTTGATACGTCAATCTGAGGTCTTGATCTTCTCCCATATAAAGAACTTTTGGGTCTTTAGAGAGGATATTATACATATCCTCCGTGACGCGAATCTCTAAATCGCACTGTAGTTCCGGATGACTTTCATCCTTAAGATAAACATAGGGAAACTCGGTATTGTCGTCCGTCAATTTGATGAAACCATTATTGAGATTTACATATTGTTGCGTTCTGCTTACATACTGATCAAGGTTAATCTTGGCAAGGGTTCCAACATAGTACGAATAACTGGTGCCGCTTACTTTGTTCCATGATGTTCCAGCGTAATAATGATACCCCAAAGGATCAGTCGGCGCGTTTTCCCAATTGAAACCGGCAGTTGCCTCTATTGCAGATTTCATATACAGATTGACCGTTTCTTTGCGAAGATAAGCTTCGTTGTTTGTTACCGGAGAATAACGAGCCACCAGGGCCACCGGCTGCTCACCGGAGGACGTCACAACATATACCGGATATTTCTTACCGGGAATTATTGTATCCCAGTATGTATAATCCTTAGTACCAAAATACATGCTGGTCATATAAAAGTTTATGGTAGTTGCGCCATACGGTTCCGGCAAACTCATTGCAATGCCGCTGCCACTTGTCTGGCAGCTTGCGCTCTCATTAGTAATCCACTGTTTAATCTGATCCTGAAGAGATTCATCGGATTTGAGCGGCAATAAGATCGTCACCGTCGCCCCTTTTCCTTTACTACTGTCTATGCCCCACTTAACATTATTCCAATCGATAAATTCGTTCTTACCAGTAGTGCCGATTGTGCCGGATGCGTCTCCTGTGTACCGGTTGTCAATATAATAATATCGCCTCGTCATCTGATTCTGATGCAGAGCCATATCGCGAAACTGGAAAAAATGATTTTCTTCATATTCGCTGCCATTGAAATATTGATCATAATAACCAGTCAGGTTATCATCCACCGCATCCGCCGGAAGTTTATATACAGATTTGTCCTTATAATAACCAGAATAAACCAGATCTGGAGCCCCAAACTTATACAAGTCCCAACCTTTATATGAACCTTCAAGCGCATTTGTCTCCTCCTTCGGCGTGGCGGTGTCCGCCGATTGCAGGCTCAGCGTGCCGGTGTTCGCCGATTTTAGGCTCAGGGTGCCGCTCTCGAGAGCGGTCTCAAGATCGACGTTGCCGTTCTGGATGCCGGTGAGCAGGCCCTCCAGGTTCTCCACGTGCTCGTCCGTCACGTCGATCTCCTCGTCAAGGAGCTCGGCGATCTCGATAGCCGCCTGCACCGACTGGATCTGCACGATCTGCTCCGCCGTGGCGGCGTTGCCGTTGACGGTGATCGTGCCCACGGTCTCGCCCTTGGCGATGCGCTCCGCCAGCGCCGAGAGCGTTATGCTCTCGCCGTTTTCGCGGATGTCCAGGTCGATCAGCTTGCCGTCGGCGCCCAGAAGTCCGGCGGCAGAAAGGGCCTCCAGGTCCTCCCGCGCCCGGGTCTCGTCGCCGGAGTAAAGCTCGGTCAGCGACGTCACCAGCATCTCCGGCGCGCCCTCCGCATAGGCGGAGATCACCGTGACCGGAACCGTGCCCAGCGCCAGAATCAGCGCCAGGAACAGGCTCAGCACTCTTGACAGTACGTTCTTTTTCATGTCCCTTCTCCTTGTCTTTTCACACGATTTTGCGCTATACGCCCAAGGTATACATATTCTGTCATATTTTACCGTTTTTTTGTAACCCTTACAAGGTAGTGTTCCAAAATGGAACATTTTTCACAAGATGCTGAATTTGTCTTGTTTTATACCGGAAAACGTTGTATAATAAAATGTTAACAAAGAAAAAGGACGCTGTGGGGGTGAAAAAATGCGCCAATTATTCTCCGAAACCCTGAAAAAGCTGCGGATGGGGAGAGGGCTTTCCCAGCAGGCCCTTGCCGACAGGCTGTTCGTCACCCGGTCTACTGTGGCCCGGTGGGAGAACGGGATTCGTCTGCCCGACGCCGTTATGATACCCCGGCTTGCCGAGGCCCTGGGGGTGGATGTCAGTTTTTTGCTCTCCGCCGCCGGCCGGAGCAGGGCGCGTCCCAACGTCATCATGGTGGACGACAGAAAGCTGATTCTCACCGGCGGCCTGCCGGTGCTCTCCGCCGTGATGCCCTACGCCGCCGTCACCGGCTTCACCGACGCTGACGAGGCCGTCGCCTTCGCCCGGGCCAATCCCGTGGCCCTGGCCTTTCTGGACATTGAGCTGCGCAACACCAGCGGGCTGGACCTGTGCCGTGACCTGCTGAACGCCAACCCCCGCACCAATGTGGTGTATCTCACCGCCTACGCCGACTATTCCCTGGACGCCTGGGGCACCGGCGCCAGCGGCTTTATGCTCAAGCCCATCACGGAGGAAGGCGTCCGGGCGCAGTTGGAGCATCTGCGGTATCCCTTTTCGGCAGGGGGCGAGAGCGTATGAGCTGGGTGGATATTCTCCATTTCTCCCTCAGCGGCGCCATCCTCATGACCATGGCGCTGGGCGTTATGGTCTCCGCCCTTATCCCCTCGCTGGACAGGTGGAGCAGGCGGTATTTCATCACGCTGTTCTCGCTGCTGTTCCTGTGCGCCGTCACCTGCTTTCTGGAGCTGCTGTTCTACCGCGACCCCACCATGGCGCAGGTGCAGAGGGTCATCTATTTCTTTGAATCGACTCTCCTTTCGGCGCCGTTTTTTATGCCGACGGTCTTTTTGCTCCATTGCTCCCACGAATCGCACAAGGGCAGCCCCCTGTTTGGGGCGGTAATGGCCCTTTTGGGGGCCTACTTTATCATGCTGGTGCTGTCGCAGTTTACCGACGTATTCTACTACGTTACGGCGGATAACCGCTTTTTCTACGGCCCTCTCTACGCCCTGTCCCTGGCGCCCATGTCCCTGATTCTGCTGCTCAACATCGCGGGCACCATCCGGCGGCGAAAGGCCCTTGCCCGGCCGTATTACATCGGGCTTCTGGCGTACCTGCTGCCCATGTGCGCCGCGGTGCTGGTCCACATGTTTGTCTCCATTGAAATTGTGATGGTGTTCGGCATGGCCCTCTTTGCGCTGATTATGTTCAGCCTCATTCTCACGGACAATATGCACCAGTACCTGCGCCAGCAGCGGGAAATCGCCAACCAGCAGGCCAGCATCGCCGTGCTGCAGATGCGGCCCCATTTTATCTACAATTCCCTGATGGGCATCTACTACCTCTGCGACCAGGACGTCGAAAAGGCCAAGCGGGTCACCCTGGACTTCACTTCCTATCTCCGCAAGAATTTTGCCGCCATCGCCAGCGAGGACACCATTTCCTTCACCGAGGAGCTGGAGCACACCCGGGCCTATCTGGCCATCGAAGAGGCCCAGTTTGAGGACAGTCTTTTCGTCCGCTTCGACACGCCCCACACCGCGTTCCGCCTGCCGCCGCTGACGCTGCAGCCCATTGTGGAAAACGCCGTGGTACATGGCATGCGGGCCACCAAGGCGCCCATCCACATCTCCGTCGTCACAAGGAACACCGGCACGGCCAGCGAAATCGTGGTGGAGGACGACGGCCCCGGCTTCCGCCCCGCCGACAGCGACGAGCCCCACATCGCCCTGCAAAACATCCGCCGGAGGCTGGCCATGATGTGCGGCGGCACCCTCACCATCGCCTCCCGCAAGGAGGGCGGCACGGCGGTAACGGTGTCCATCCCCCTGCCAAAGCCCGAGGAATAACGCAGCCACAGGAAAGGCCGCCCGATGTGTATCGAGCGGCCTTCTTATTCTGTTGTCCCCGGCGCGCTGCTGCTCAAAGGCACAGACACGCCGATCGCCAGGATTTCCCAGGACATTGGTTATGCCACTCTCAGCAGCTTTTACCGCATTTTTTCCGCCACCTACGCCTGTGCCCCGGCGGCTTATAGGACAAAGCACAAGACGGCATGAAGAATGGGCATAAGGGGTTTTTTGTTTGCCCATTCGGCATCAAGGTGCCCGCCATGATCCACGGTCACATTGACGCGGCCGGGAAGCAGCGCATCGCCCACCGCCTCTCCAGCAGCCTTGCGGAGAAGCGGTAGAAAAAAGGCAGAAAAAAGCAGAAAAAGGGCGGCTTTTGTCGCGCCGGAAAGACCAGCAAGCCCCCCGGCTCCCATGGGAGCCGGGGGGCTGCAAGCTGTGGGTGTGGTCGATGGCAGGGCGGGCTGTGAACGCCTCTGCCTTTTATGCGCTTTACTTCGTCCCCGTCAGCGCCACGCCGTTTACATACAGCGTGTAGCCGTTGGCGATCACGTTGGCCGCATCACCGTTGAACTCGGTCACATAGCTGTCGCCGGTCAACGTCCAGGTGCTGGTGTCGTCCAGCGTCACGGAAACGGTGCCGACCTGGGTGGAGACGGTGGTGCCGGAGGCATTCACGATGCTGCCGTCGATACTGCCCTCGAAGGAGGAGCCATCGGTCAGCATCATGGTCAGCGCAGAATCGCTGCCTACCTTGATGGCGCCCGCCAGCTTCTGGGCAATGGCTTTGAGGGTGGCGATGTTGCTGCCGCCGCTCCAGCCGTCCGCGCAGACGGAGAGGAGAATATTGTCCCCGTCCTCGTTGACAATCTCCACGCCTTCCAAGGTGATGACGGCGCTGGTGTTGGTCACGTGGAAGACGTGGCCGTTTTTACTGGTGAGGCTGCCCCCGGTCATGGTGAAGCTGCTGGTACCGCTGGCGGCGTCGCCGGACATGGACTGGTAGATCATGATGGTGTCCAGGAAGGTGGCGTTGCCGTTGCACTTGGTATTGTTGGCCGTCAGATCGCAGTTCGTCAGTGTGATGGCGTTCAGGCCCTCAATGCACACGCCCTCAGAGAGCGTGGAGAGCAGCGTGGCGTTGGACACCGTGATGTCCGCCGTGGAATAGATGGCGGGGGAGCCCAGGCCGTTGCTGGTATAGCTGCCGCCGTCCACCACCACGGTTCCGCCGCCCCGGTCGGTGCGGATGGCCGCAGAGGACTGGCCGGAGGTCTCCACCGTCAGATCATAGGCATAGGTCACACCGCCGCCGGTGGTCATGATGCCGCCGGAGCCGTTGCCGGTGGTGGTGATGGCGGTGTCGTAGATATACACAGTGGTGCCGTCGCCGGAGGCGCCGTTCTGCCCGCCGTTGCCACCGTAGCAGAATACGCCGTTGGCGCCCTCGGCATCGGAGGTGACGGTGCCGCCGGTAATGGTGGCCGTGGCGCCGTCCTTCACCAGCACCGCCGCGTTCAGGCCGTAGAAATTGCAGTTGTCACCGCCGTCAGAGTCGCCGGACTTGGTGACTGTGGGATTGGTGATGGTCACCGCATCGGAGGTGCTGATGAGCAGGGCGCTTTCGTCAGCAGTGGTGCTGGCATAGGTCTGGCCGATCTGGCTGTCGGCAGAGACGATCTCCACCGCGCCGGCATAGTCCACGTCCGCGCTGCTGGCGGAGCCGGGAGCGCCGCCGGGCATTCCGCCGCCGGGCCCACCCTGGGGCATCTCCTCCGCCGCAGCGGTGTCGCCGGTATCGGCAGTGTCGGCAGTGGTGCTTCCGCAGGCGCAGAGGCTGCCGATCATCGCCAGCGCCAACAGAATGCAAAATGCTTTTTTCAAATTTTTCATAAGGTATTCCTTCCTTTCCTTGTCTGGCGGAAGCATACCTCCGTTACCTTAAATTAACCTTAAAAATCCGTCCGATGAACGTTTTTTCGCAAATACGTCCGCCCCGCGCCTCTGTCCGTTATCCCGCCTTTGCCCCGCCGCCGCGCGGCGCCTCTCTACCGCCGGCCGAAATCCAGCTCGTATATGATGTGGCGCTCTCTTTTTTCCGGCGGCGGGATCTGCATATAGTCCCCATACATGATCCGCAGATAATTGTCATAGTCATCGGTCAGCCTGTATGCGCGCCCCGCAAAGGGGACCTTGCTCGTGGCCTCCGTTGCGTCCCGCCGGTACATCTCGCCGAAAAACTGCTTTCTGCCCGCTGGGATCGTCACATACCGCGACCGGTCATTCCCGCACATCTTGAAGCAGCGGATCGCCCCGTGGGTCCAGGCGTCCACGCTGAAGAGGGAGCAGACCGCGCCCAGCGCGCATTTTATCAGGATCGCCTTCTTCCCTTCGGGATTGTTCTCCATAAGCCGCAGGTTCAGCGCCCTGTATTGCCACGTTTTGCGGCAGGACAGGGCAAATTTCATGCCCAGGCACAAAACGCCGTGGAGAATCCGCAGGGCCTTCAGATCGTATGTATTCTCATAGGGGAAAATATCCACCGCTATGCCGCACTCGTCCGTATCCTGGTCCTCCCTGCCCCGCATGACCGTCCCCTTCAGGCGAACGCGGATGAAAAGAAGACCGTAATGCTTTGTCTCCTCCGGCGTGTGAATCCAGTATTTATCCCCGAACCGTTCCCGAAACGCCCGCAAAAAGCGGTCAATGTCTGCCCGGAACATATTCAGGTCAACGTCGTCGTCCCACGGGATCATGCCCTGATGGCGCACAGCGCCGAGAGCCGTTCCGCCGCTGAGGGAATAGTTGATGCCGTTGTCGTCGCAAACCGCTGTGATATCATCCGCTATCTCCAGAAGAAGCTGCTGGCATTTCCGCAGCGCCTCTTCCCCAAGCTGAATGGCAGTATCGTCCTCTGCCAGCTTCATCGCCTCAAATGTGGACAGCTTCATCAAATGCCTCCTTTTTCATTGCGCCGGTCGGTCGTGCCGATGAAGCCTGCGGGCCGGTTTCGCAGGCTTCATTCTGTCGATCGCGCCGCGTTCACGGCGGCCCGGGACAGCCCTAAATCGGCTCCTTTGCTTCGCGCAATATGGCGATTGTGCGCGCTATGCCGGACGCGATATCATATTTTGCTTCCCAATGCAGCTTCTTCAGCTTTGTGCCGTCCAGTCTGGCTTTTGTGGCGGTGCTGTATCCCGCCCGCTCCACTGCATCAGGCAGCGCAAATACCACCTTTGTCCCGGCACATTCGGCAATGAGTTCGGCCAAATCTCTTAACGTTATGTCAGAGGCCGCATCCGCAATATTGTACGCCTCGCCGCTCTTTCCACACAGCAGGACAGTCAGCAGCCCCGAAACGGCGTCTGCCACGTAGGTATAGGAATAGTACTGCGTTCCCTCGCTTTTCAGCACGATGTCCTCTCCCGCCACCGCCTTGCGGATAAACTGGGAGATGGCCTTGGTGTCGCCGGGCAGCATGGTGGGGCCGTAGGAGCGGGTGAAGCGGGGGATCACAATGTCCATGTGCTTCTGGCGGATGTAGGCCTGGCAGAGCGCCTCGCCGCACCGCTTGCTCTCCGGGTAGCCTGCCCGCAGGGTGTTGCAGTCGATGTAGCCGCAGTAGTCCTCCGCAAACAGCTCCGTGTCCCCCCGGTTCTCCCCGTAAACCTCATTGGACGAGGCAAAGAGGCACCGGGCCGCGCCGTGGGCCAGGGCCGCCTCCAGCATATGCGCCGTACCGGTCAGGTTGGTGAGAATGGTGCCGATGGGGTCTGTGGCGTAGGCCACAGGATGGGTGTTGCTGGCCAGGTGCAGCACGTAGTCCACCGCCCCCACGCTTTGGTGGGGGAAGGGAGCGTTGATATCGCAGGGGATAAATCGCAGCGCCTCTCCGCCGTAGGGAAACCGCTCCGCGGCTCTCCCGGCGTTCCGCCCCAGGGCGATGATGGTGCACTGCGCCCCGTGGCAGCGGTTGCGGTGCAGCAGCACGTCCACCAGAAAGCTGCCTATCAGCCCCGTTGCGCCGGAGATCATCAGCGTCCTGCCCTCCAGCTTTTCCCAGGGCAGCGCCAGGCCCGCCACATAGGCCACGTCCTCCCTGTAAGCCGGGTTTTGATGCACCTTTGTCATGCCTTTTCCTCGCTCATTTTCAAATACGCCTTAAACAGCGCCAGGTCGTCCTGGGTGGTCAGCTTGATGTTCTTGTCCGACCCCGCCGCGAAATAGAGCCGCTGTCCCAGCTCCACCATCATGGTGTTGGCGTAGGCCGAGCCGCAGATGCCGATCTTCTTCTCGTATGCCTCGTGGTATTTTTCATCCAGCAGGGCGAAGCGGTAGGCCTGGGGCGTGGACACCCTGCGCAGCGTCTCCCGGGGGATATACCGGGTGGTGGACAGGCCGTCGTCGGCGATGAAGATCTGCTCGTTGTAGGGCATGGCCGTCACCGCGTTGCCGTACTTCCGGCACGTGGCCAGCACGTCCGTCAGCACGTAGTCCTCCACCATGGGCCGCACTCCGTCGTGTACCACCACGATGTCGTCCCCGCGGCACACGCCCTCCAGGGCAAAGACGCCGTTCCGTATGGACTCCTGGGCCGTGGCGCCGCCGTCTATCACCCATCGCAGCTTGGTGATGCCGTACTGTGCCGCGTAGGCGCGCAGCGCCTCCTGCCAGCCCTCCACGCACACCACCGCAACGGCGTCGATCTCCGGGCTTTTCTCAAAGGTCTCCAGCGTGTAAATGATTACGGGCCGGCCATCCACCTCTATAAACTGCTTGGGGATCTCCTCCCGCATCCGCTGCCCGCTGCCGCCGGCGATAATAATAGCAATTGTCATTGCTGTTGCCTCTCTCCATGATTTCTTTTGAAAATGTAATCGTAGATTCGCTCCGTGCTGTGTCCGTCGCACGCGGACATGTATCTGTTCCGATATGCCCGGGTCCGTTCTATGTCAAACCAATCGGCAACGCTCAGCAGTTTATCCGTCAAATCCTTCTGGTCTAAAACGTATGGCCCGGGGAGCGTCTCTTCATACGGGAAGAAAAACCCGCGGTCCCGGGTGTACGCGTCGATGTCGTAGATATACGAGATCATCGGCCTCTCCAGCAGAAGGTACTCAAACATGATGGAGGAGTAATCCGAAATCAGTATGTCCGCCGCGCAAAGCGCCTCTTCCGGCGTCAGTTTTCCGCTTGCGTCATACACAAAGCCCGACGCGCTCGCTCTGTCAGCCTCCGTCAAGCCCCCTTGCGCCATCAGCGGATGGAATTTCGTAACCATCGCGTATTGCTCCGAAAGCCTCCGCTTCAGCTCGCCGTAGTCAAGGTTGCACTGCAGAAAAGACATGGCAATGCTGCGTCCGCGATAGGTCGGGGCATATAAAATGATTTTTCTGTCCCCGATCCCGGGGAAAAGCCCACGGACCTTTTCTTTGGCCTTCGCGACAAAATCTTTGTTAAAGTAAATGTCTGTGCGGGGAACGCCCAGCGGTCGGATCACCTCCGCGTCGCACCGGAAGGCTTCCATATACCCGTCCCGCAGGTACGGGGACGATGTCGGCACCAGCGTATAGTTGGTATGCATAGGGTATCGGCGGCGGTCTGCCTCCGACAGCCCCCATTTTTCACCCGGCACGGCATACCCCACTCTTTTCAGCAGTCCGCAGCCGTGCCACAGCTGGACCACCTGCGTTTCCGCCCGTGCCTTTACGATATAGGCCAGCGGGAAATATTCCGCCAGAAACAGAACGCCGCATTGTGCGTAAAGCCGGATAAACCTCAGGAAAAATTTTGCTTTTTCTTTTCGCCTCTTCCATTTTGGCACAGACCGAGCAAATGGCTTTCCCGTAAAAGCAACGCAGTGGTAGCCTCTCGCCTGACATATCTCATACATCTTCGCAAGGTTGTCCGGCATATCTCTGTCGCGGTGGTCGGCAAACAGCACCAGCTTTTCATCTACAGGCCTGCGTGAGTACCACCTGAACAGCAATGGCAGCAGCCACTTATATACGACGAATTTTAAGCCGCCCTTCGCCTTTGACCGTACCGTTTTTGAAAGCCTCTTCAAAATAGAATTCTTCATACGCTCTGTTCCCTCACAATGCGGTGTCGTCTCGCCTTCCGGCGCAGCGCCTTCTCCAGGATGGCCAGCATGGCCGTCTCCTCCTCCGCTGTCAGCTTCCGGTTCTCGTTGCCGCCCACGGCGGCCCGGGCCGAGCAGTGGCCCGCCAGCTCCGCCATATTACAGGGCATGTTCCCGTCCACGGCGGCAAAGAAGTCCTCCAGCGTGCCGTATTCGCCTGTGGTATCCCGGAAGCCAAAGAGGCCGCCGCCCAGCTTGTGTCCGTTTTCAGCTCATTGTAGCACAGCCTACACCGCCGTGCAAGCCTCAGGCGCTTCCCAGGCACCCCGCGGGGCGCCCCAGATTGTCAAAAAAGCATCGCAGATTTCGCGCCCGCAGGCGTGAACCCATGAAGTCAGGACCTCCGGCTTAGCCGGAGGTCCTGACTGTCAAAAAACTGCATAGCCGTTTTTGGACAGGCTCAGGGCCTGTTGCAAAATGCGGTTTTTGGCCCAAATTACAAAAATGATGTGGCTAAAAAGTTATCGGAGACTGTCCGTTTGACAGTCCCCGATAACTTTTATAACAAGTAATTTTTTGGAATTCCTATTTTGCAACAGGCCCGCTTCTTATTTGATCTTACCTGTTGAAAAGCCAATATCGGAAGCTGATCCAACCGGTGGATCTTCATGAGAGTCAACGATTCTTCTCCACGTCCTGCCAGTTGGCGTTGTGAAGGATTTCCGCGTTTTCTCCGAGAAATACCGATCCGGCTTCTTCATCGCCGGTGAGCTGATACAGCATCCAGGCGGTCATGTAGCCATCCGAGCGCATCAGCATCTGCTCATGCTCGGCCCCGACGGCCCGTGCCCGGACCTTTGGCACGTCGTCCGCGATGCTGTCGTAGTTGGCAATCAGCGCGGGAAGCGGAGAGACGCCGCCGTAGCTTGTTTCCGGATCATTGCCGGAATCGTCAGATTTGCCGGTACCGGCAGCCATGAAATAGGGAATCGCAACCTTGGACACGTCATACTCCCAGCCCATGTTTTTGGCCAGTGTGGGATAGGCGGCACTCCCCGTAAACATCGCCTTGTATCGTGCGCCGTTTTCATAGTTCGTCACGGCGCAGATCGCACCGGCGCCGCCCTGGGAATAGCCGATAATGCCCATACTGTCATAGTCGATTTTCCCGGAAAGGACGCTGTCGGCGGGGATGTTCAGCATGAAATCCAGGGTAAGGGAGGCTGTTTCCCCGTTTCCGGTCTGTCCGTCCTCGTTGCCGACCACGATAAAGCCCCAGGAGGCCAAACGCGGGAAGAACGGCTCATAGGAGGCGGCAGGCGTACCGCTGGCGTTGACCACCAGGATCATCGGCCAGGTTTTGTCGCCGTCTTCCAATTCCTTCGGATACCAGACGCGCACTTTTCCGATCGTCCCGTTTTCAGAGGTAAACTCTGTATAGGCAGTTTCAAAACCACCAAGCTGGGAATATTTCATCTCCAGCGGAGCATCAGATTTGAAGTTTTTGTAATAGCCTTCGACAATATCATTGTTCCCATCGCCGCTGGGCATCATGGACTTGATATAAAAGAATGCGGCGACGCCCAGTACGAGAAGTACCGCTAACAGGAATAATACGATTTTCATAACTTTCTTCATTTCTATCCTCCGTCACATCTTATTGTCCCAGCAGCGCAAGGCCGTGGGTTTGCACATCACCGTTTACAGCAGCATAGATCCACTCCGCAACGCTGACGCCGTCCTCCAGCTTGTCAAACACGTTGCCGGAAATGATGGTGTGCTGCGTGTTGTGGGTTTCCGGGTCTTCTCCATAATTCCAAATGTAGATCCCGACGCCGGGAATGTTCTCCTGCAGCCCTGCCACCATTTCGGAAAGGTCCGCCTGGAACTGGTCTCCCAACGCCTTGGTTTTGTCCATCTTCCCCGTGTTGATGTAGGACTGATACTGCATCAGCGTATCGTCCCGGTAGGAGCAGTCGAACAGGATCTTGACGCTGTCGCCGCGCTTTTCGTGCAGGGCTGTCAAGCTGTCCAATACCAAATTGTCCGTCGTCAGCCGGTCAGAGATTTCCTTGGGTGACTGCCAGAGATTCACCGCCGTCTCATGCCATCCGTCGTAGAGCAGCAGGGAGCTGTCCACACAGACCGTGATATTTTCCGCGCTGGGGAAGCGGTCAATCACATCGTCAGCCAGGAGGGACGTGCCGAAGCCGCCTGCGGAGAAGCCCGTTACCAGCAGGGTGTCCGGCTCGCCCACGTAGGGCTTGATCTGCTCCACGAACGCCGCATAATTGCTGTAGCCGGTGTGGTAAACCGTCTTATTACCCGCATAGACGCCTGTGCCTGAATGGAAATCGCCGGTGGCGTAGGGAATCACAATAAAGCTCCAGTCCTTAAAGGGGTTGTTTTCTGCATTACTCCCGATTCCACCCTCTGCTACAAAGTCCTGTGCCTGCATGGTTGTTGCGTAAAATATTGTTCCGCTCTCTGAAGTTTCCGGCGTAATGCTCACGCCACCGCCGAAGAAATAGACGACGACCTTGTTCTCGGTGCCCTTTTTGAATATCCCGTGCCACTCGCTGCCGTCAGAGGATTGGGTGCCTTCTACCGCCACATTATACCACTTTCCGATTTCAGGCTCACCCGTCAGCTTCGGGAAGCTCTTGAGAAAGGTCATTTTCAGCAGCGCAAACACACCCACCGCAAGAGCGACGATAACGCAGGCGATAATGAGCAGGACTGTTTTCACTTTTCCGCGTTTTTTCTTTCCCATTTGTCCTTCTCCTTTATATTCCCATGGTTGCTTGAATACTCGCTTTTGACCGGCCGCTCAGAATGGATTCTGCCAGCAGAGGCCCGTTCTTCAAGTCGATTTTTTCGCCGGCAACACGTATTTCTTTGACCCCGTGCTGGACGTGATCGGGGTTTTCCACTTTGATCGTCAGATGGCAGCCCCGGTAAGTGCGCTCCACGGTGAAGCCGTCCCAGTCCGCGGGGATCGAGGGATCGATCCGCAATCCTTTCAGCGTGGGGCGGATGCCCAGCAGGTACTGGGTCGCCACCACGTCCATCCAGGCCGCCGTACCGGTGACCTGACTGACGCAGCCCCAGCCAAACTTCTCATTGTCCTTGCCCAGCAGGGTGGAACAGTAGGCGTAGGCCTCCGCGTGATAGCGCTCCACGCCGACCTTTTTGATGACCTCATGCGGCATGATCTGCTTGTAGTATTGCCAGGCCCGATCGCCGCGCCCCAACAGGGCCTCGGCCATGATGGCCCAGCAGTTGGCCTGGCAGAACACGCCGCCGTTTTCGGAATACCCGGCGGGCAGACCGTTGACCATGGCGGATTCCTTGCTGGGCCAGCCGGGATAACCGGGGGTGTTGAGCAGCAGGCCCATGCCGGTATCCAGCTCCCGGGCGGCGCTGTCCATGGCCTCGACCTGATGCTCCCGGCAGGCGTCCGCGATCACCATCCAGCTCTGGGCGTTGAGCCAGATCCGGGCGTGCTCCTGGGTGTGGGTGCCGATGGGCTTTGCCTCGTCGTCCAGACCCCGCAGGAACCATGTGCCATCCCAAGCGGTTTGCTCCAGCGCCTTTTCCTGCTTCTCAATAAGTTTCCGGAAAGGCTCTGCACTTTCGCCGCGCATTTCTGCCATCTCGGAAAGCTGTCGGAGGGCGTAGATGTGCTGCTGGGAGACCATGATGCTCTCACCTTTGCCCTTGCGGCCAAAGGGGCCGAGGTGGTCGTTCCAGTCGGAGAACAGGATCAGCGGCAGACCGTGTGCGCCCAGGTGCTTTTCCGTAAAGTCCACGCCCCGCAGCAGGTGCTCCCACAGCGTGGCGGAACCAACCGGCGTGACAAGATCTGTTCCGAGGAACGGGATCTCTTTGTCCAGGAAGCGCAGATCGCCGGTCTCGGCAGCGATGGCATAGGTCAGATACACCATCCAGATATGATCGTCCGAGCGAGTGATGTCCTGCGGCGGGCGTTTTTCTTCCGGCCAGGCGGTGTGAACGGCGTGGCCGTCCTCCAGCTGCTGGGAGGCCAGATACCACAGCATCTCCGTGGCCCACTCCGGCTTGCGGTAGGCCTGGGCCAGCATGTCCTGGGCCGTGTCCCGGAAGCCGATGCCCCGCACACCGGAGGCGTCTGAGCTGATGGAGCGGGAATAGCGGGCGGTCTGGACGCTCTGCAACGGATTCCAGATGTTGATCATCCGCCGGGCGTCCGCGTCGGGAATGTCGCACTGATACACAGCAAGGTGCTCGTCCCACCAGCTCTGCAGCTTTGCAAACTGCAGGTCTGCTGCGCCGTCCTTCCGGAGGGCGGTCAGCGTTTCTTTTGCGCCTGCCACAGCCTTGTCATAGTCGGACAGGGCCCCCTCGCTCACGCCGAGGAAGAAATGAAGCTGCTTGCCCTCGTTTTTGCCAAGCGAAACATGGGTGTGCAGCGCGCCGCAGGGCTCGCCGCCCTGAAGATTTGTGTTGGACAGGCGTCCGTTCTGGACCTCAACGGGATTTCTCTCATCCCGGTAATTGCCGCAGAACACGTCCCGGTTGCAGCAGAAGGAGTCGATCTTGGCGTCCGAGCCGAAAGTCACCAGTGGAGATTCGTCCTTGCGCGGGTGCATCCAGGCGGTGTAGGCGTAAGTGATAGCCTGCAATTCCTCGTCGAACACCGCGCGGGTGTTCCACTTGAGATAGTAGCCAAGGATATTCTCCTCCCGCGCCAGAAACTGGCTGAGCTCCACATAGGCGAACACATCGCAGGAGATCTCCTCGCCGCTGTCATTGGTGAGCTTCAACTCCCACACCAGCGTGTCATAGTCCTGGGCCATAAAGAGCTTCAGGGTGGCGGTCAGACCGTCCTTTTTCGCGGTGAAGGTAGAATATCCCGGCGCGTGGCCGGCCTCGCGGAAGTCCACCGGCGTCTCACAGGGGCGGAACGTGGGCGACCAGACAGCGCCGTCGGCCATGCGGAGATACACATAGAAGCCCGGGGAGTCGATGGGCATATTGTAAAAACGATAGCGGGTCAGGCGGAACATCATCGGGGACAGCCACCAGCTCATGCCCCCGCCCGCCTGGGAGACAAAGGCGTGCATCCTGCCGCCCGAGAGATAGTTGATCCAGGGCGCGGGCAGATCGAAGCGATCAAAGCGGATCTCCCGCCGATCATCGTGAAACTGATAGGGCAGTTTATCCATGGTGTTCTCCTTCAAAGCGATAGTTCCCGGCGCGCAGCGTCTTTGCGCTGCCGTCCGGCAGGGTCAGGCGGGCCGTTGTTCCCTCCGGCACGGTGCAGGTATAGACAAAACGCTTTCCCTCCCGCTCCCAGCGGGATTCTATCGTTCCATACCGTGTTTTATAGCGGCCCTCCGCCCAGGAAAGACTGCCGCCGATGACGGGCCGCAATTCAAATTCCTTGAATCCCGGCGCGTCAAAGGTCGGACGGATGCCCGCCACGTATTCAAACAGGAACTGGCAGACTGCGCCGAAAGAGTAATGATTGAAGCTGTCCCGGAACACGTCCATGCCGTTCCAGTTCTCCAGCATGGTGGTCGCGCCCAGGGTGATGGGGTGCAACCAGCCGGGAGCGGTGGTCTGCTCCAGAATGCGGAAGGCTTCGTCTACAAGCCCGTTGTCGCAGAGGGTAGGCAGCAGATACACCGTAGAGAGGAAGCCGGTGTTCAGGTGGTAGTCGGCGGCTTCCAGTTCGCGTTTGAGCTGCGCGATCACCAAAGGTTTCTTCGCTTCGCTGACCAGATCCAGCGCCAGGGCGCGGATATACGCCGCCTGATGGCCCGGCTGGATCGTGCCGTCAGGGCCGATCAGGTACTTGTCATAGGCAGCTTTGATTTTCCCGGAGAGTACGGCATAGTGCTGCGCGTCCTCGTCTTTGCCGAGGATGCGCGCCATGTGGGAGAGATTGTCGCAGCTGCGCTTGGTATAGGCTGTGGCCACCTCGGGCTTGCCGTATTTGGCCATGTGGGTCACATAGTCCGCCGCCGTGCCGCCCTTGGCAAAGAGCGCAATGACCTCCGGGTCGGGAGGCAGGGGTTCGTTCCATTCGCCGTAATGAAAGCGGGTGTCGTAGATGTAGTCCCCGTCACCGTTTGCATACCAGGGCTTGTCCGCATACAGGGGATTCTGCTCCTTCATGCAGCGGAGCGAAAACTCGACCCACTTTTTCGCCGTGCCGTAATGTTCTTTCAGATAATCCACATCGCCGTACATCAGATACATCTGGTACGGGATCCATACGGCGGAATCGCCCCAGCCCACGCTGTCCTCACCGATGTTGCCGTCACCGGTGGGCCCGGCCAGCGCCATGGCGGGGTCCTTTGCCTGCACCGCTTTCAGTTCCTCCGGATTGTGGACGCTGGAGGTGGATGGAAAGGTGATGCCGACTTTACCGGAGGCGTATTGCTCGATGGTCTGGTCTGGCAGCCACTTTTTGAAAAACTGCCGCACGTCCATGAAATACGCCGCCGTGCGGCAGTAGATCATGGCGTCGCCCGTCCAGGCGTTGCGCTCCCTCGTGGGGCAGTCCACCGGCACGTCCAGGAAGTTGCCCTTCTGGCTCCAACGGGCGCTCTCCACCAGCTTGTTGATAAGAGGGTTGGAGCATTTGAAATCTCCAACCTCCCCCATGTCGGAGTAGACGGCGATGGCCTCGAAGTCCGCGTCTTCGATGCCCTCCACAAGGGCGTAGCGAAAGCCGAATACGGCAAAGTGCGGCGTGTATTCCTCCACCTCCGCACCCTTGCAGATGTAGGTGATCTCCTGAAATTCCGCCCGGCCGCCGTCGCAGTTGGCGGTGGAGAATTTGCCGTCCTTGTCCAGCCCTTCGCCGTGCCGGAGGTGCACGGTCTGCCCGCGTTTGGTGCCCCGAAGGGTCATATGGACATAGCCCGCGATGTTCTGCCCGAAGTCGATGACCAGGTTTCCGGCGGCGTCGCGCATGGGCCTCCCGGGAAAGCGCTCCTTTTCCCGCACGGGGACGCTCTGGTTTTCGATCCGCTCGCCCTCGGTGTGTTCGGTGCAGAGGGCGGCTTTTTGCCAGCCGTGGGGCTCGATTCTGGCATCGTAGACTTCGCCCTTCTGCAGATCGGTATGAATAACAGGACCGAGGCCGACACCCCAGCTTTCATCCGTGGAGAGCGTCTCTTCGCTTCCATCGGTATAGCGCAGCGTCAATTCGCCCCAGAGCGAGAGCGTATAGCCAAAGTTGTTGTTCCAGCGCCACCAGCCGTCGCCCACCGTGACGCGCAGCTCGTTGCCGCCCTCTTTTAAGAGAGCGGTAACGTCATATTCCTGCACCTGAATGCGATAGTAGTAGCTGGTCAGCCCCGGCATGAACTTGTTTTCGGTCACGCTCACGCCGTTCAGCTCTGCCTCATACACGCCGTGAGCTGTCAGGCGCAGCGTGGCTTTTACCACCGTTTTATGTACTTCAAAGCGCCGCCGGAACACGGGCACAAGGCGCGTGTTCCGGTTATCTCCCGGATGACAGATCCACTTTGCCATCAGCTCAACTCCTTGGAAAGTGCCAGAATGCGTCCGGCGCACGCTTCCAGCTCGGCGCGGGTGATCGTCCCGTCCTTCAGCCCGGCGAGAATGCCGTCCACGTCCTCCTTGGTGCCGGACATGATCAGATCGTTGCCCGCTTTGACGCAGAGCGCCGGGCTGGACGCGCCGTAGACGCCCAGGTTGAACTTGTCGTTGGTGGTGCCCCAGTCGGTCATGACGACGCCCTCAAAGCCCCACTCGCCCCGCAGCACCGTTGTGATCAGATCGCCGCGGTTTGCGGTATGGGTGCCGTTGAGCAGATTGTAAGAGGTCATCAGCGCTTTCGGGGCTGCTTCCTTCACACAGATCTCAAAGCCTTTCAAGTAGATCTCCCGCAGGGCCCGCTGGGAAAGGACGCTGTTGGAGCCGAAGCGGTTGGTCTCCTGATTGTTGCAGGCAAAGTGCTTGATGGTGACGGCGCACTTCTCGTGCTTCTGTACGCCGCGGGTCATCGCCGCCGCGGTTTTGCCGGAGAGCAGCGGATCCTCGGAATAGTATTCAAAGTTCCGGCCGCAGAGAGGACTGCGATGGATGTTCAGCGCCGGCGCCAGCCAGACGTTGGCGCCGAAGAGTTCCATCTCTTCGCCCACCAGATCGCCGCAGGCCTCCACAACTGCCGGATTCCAGGCCTGGGCCAGGGCCGTGCCGATGGGAATCGCGGAAGCATAATGATACAGCACGGTGTTTGATTTGGCTTTTTCCTCATTCTGCCGCAGCTTCATGCGGATCAGCTGCTGGATCTCGGGCGGCAGGATGTTCAGGATGCTGGTAAAGGCGTCGGAGTCCAGCCCCTCCTGGCCATCCTCCGTTTCCATGTACCTGGTTGCCAGCCGCAGTCCCGCAGGGCCGTCTGCCATGACCATGGCGCCATAGCCCTTTTCCGCCACGACAGACGCGGTCTCACCCGCGCCGCCCGCCAGGCGGGAGGCGGAGTTGCCGATGATGGCCGCCATGCCCTCCGCGTCCGAGTGCTTGCCGGCGCAGATCGTGGCCAGCTCCCGGTCAGAAAAGGCGGATAGATCCTCCAAACCGATATGTTCTCTGGGGGCTATCTCACTGTCATAGTGTCCAATTTGGCCAAGGGAGGCTGCGGAAACCGGGATGCACGGCAGGTCGCCGGGAAGCTCGCGCGTGATCTGCGGCGTCCAGTCGTCAAAATCCGCCTCACCGCCGGAATGGCTGAGGGGCGCGGAAGCAGCATCCCCGTCCAGAGACACGACCCCGATGGCTGTCCCGCCGAGGGAGAACAGGTATTCGCCCCGCTCCAGGAGCCAGCAGTCGTTTTCCGCATCCCAGCTGGCCATGTTTTCCAGCGGAAGCTTCAGGATAAGCGTCTCGCTCTCGCCGGGAGCCAGTTCTTTCGTCTTGGCATAAGCGCCCAGCTCCCGCAGGGGCTTTTTCAGCTTGCCGTCCGGTGCGGAATAGTAAAGCTGTGCAGTCTCTTTTCCGGGGAAGCGGCCGGTATTGCGTATCGTCGCCTCTGCGGTGACAATTCCGTTTTCCACCGCAAACCCGGCGCAGTCCGTCTCGAATTCCGTATAGCTCAGGCCGTAGCCAAAGGGGAAGAGCGGCTTGACGGGCGCCGCGTCATAATAGCGGTAGCCCACGAACACACCCTCCCGGTAACGGGTGTCGTCCCGCTGGGCAAAGCCACCGACGGAGGGAAGATCTTCGGCCCTGGCCCAGGTGGTGGTGAGCTTGCCGGAGGGGCTTGTCTTGCCCAGCAGCACGTCCGCAAAGGCGTCTCCCGTGACGCTGCCCAGCTGGCTTAACAGCAGAACGTTTTCCACCCTGTCCAGCACCGGCGAGAGATCCACCGGGCCGCCCACATTCAGCACCAGCAGGAATTTCCTGTGCTGCTCCGCGCAGCGCAGAATGTCCCGCTTCTCGTCCGCCGTGAGCAGATAGTCGCCCTCGCCTCCGGGACGGTCCGCCCCCTCGCCGGAGTTGCGGGCAAGCACGTAAACGCAGACCTCGCCCTTGCCGTCAAGGGGAAGCGCGTAGCGGGGCTCCGGGGGCGTCCGCCCCATGCCGACGAGGAAGACGGATTTGCCAAGCTCCTTCGCCTCCTGTGCGATACCCTCATAAAAGCCCTTGATGGACTCGTCCCGGATGGCCTTATAGCCGTCCATCCACGCCTTTGTGGTAACGGTGAAACCGGCGTTCTCCAGGCCTTCTTCCACCGTTACATAGTGGCGCACATTCACGTCACCGCTGCCGGTGCCGCCCTTGATGGTTTCCCGCGCACCCGCACCGTAAAGGGCGATCTCGCAGGGAGAAGAAAGCGGGAAATCTCCGTTCTTTTTCAGCAGCACCATGCACTCCGGCGCAAGCGCACGGAGTGTCGCCAGATGTTCTTTTTCAAACGCCTGCACTTCAGGAGAATCGATTCTGACCATATCATTAACCCTCCAGATTGTTGACCATCTGATGCAGCGCCTTGTCGATCTCCGTGATCGACTCGGCTGGGATCTGCACCATTTCCATGATCTCCCGGGCGGTGTTGTTGCCCACAGCCGCCATCAGTCCCTCTACCGAGAACTTCCTGGCTTGGGCGACGGCCTCAATGGCGGCAAACATAGGCGCCAGCACGGATTTGGCCTCCTCGCTCTGCCTGCGCAGATGGGAGAGCGTGCAGTCCACGCTGAGCACCGGCGCGAAATTGCCGTTCATGGAGATCGCGCTCACCGGCTCGGTGAAGCCGCCGCGTTTCAGCTTCCCCATGACCTCGCCCAGCCACTG
>JAFPXK010000068.1 GCA_017412585.1 Oscillospiraceae bacterium | reverse complement strand
CGGCAGCGCCAACAACATCAAGTCCGCCAAGAAGATGGTGGACAAGGGCCGCACCGAGGTGTGGGACGCCCTGGATGAGATCATCAAGGACCATCCCGTCATGCTCAACCGCGCCCCCACGCTGCACCGCCTGGGCATCCAGGCCTTCGAGCCGGTGCTGGTGGAGGGCCGCGCCCTGAAGCTGCATCCCCTGAACTGCACCGCCTTCAACGCCGACTTCGACGGCGACCAGATGGCCATTCACGTGCCCCTGTCCGCCGAGGCCCAGGCCGAGGCCCGGCTGCTGATGCTCAGCGCCAACAACCTGCTCCGTCCCCAGGACGGCGGCCCCGTCACCGTGCCTACCCAGGATATGGTGCTGGGCTCCTACTACCTGACCTTCGAGCGGTTTGAAAACGGCGTCAGCCAGATGGACAACGACGAGTATTGGCCCGAGGGCGTGGACTTCGCCCTGGCCGGCAAGACCTACGACGAGCTCACCGATGAGGAGAAGGCCAATACCCATCTCCACATCTACCGCGATGAGGACGAGGTCCTCATGGCCCACAACCAGCATATCATCGGCATGCACCAGCCTGTGTGGGTCCGGGTCACCAAGGAGTATAACGGCCAGCAGCTTTCCCACGTGGTACGGGGCACTGCCGGACGCATCATCTTCAACCGCAACATCCCCCAGACTCTGGGCTTTGTCAACCGCTTCAACGCCGACGGCACCCCCGGTGAGCACTTCTTCGACTATGAGATCACCGAGACCTGCGGCAAGAAGCTGCTGGGCAAGATCGTGGACCGCACCATCAAGCAGTACGGCTTCACCCGCGCCGCCGAGGTGCTGGACAACATCAAGGCCACCGGTTATCACTACTCCACCATCGCCTCCATCACCATCTCCATCGCCGACATGACGGTGCCCGATGAGAAGTACAGGCTGATCCACGAGACGGAAGAGCGCGTCGTGGGCATCGAGGACGAGTACAACATGGGCTTCATCACCAACGACGAGCGCTACAAGCTGGTGGTGCGGGAGTGGGAGAAGACCACCGACGACGTGACCAACGCCCTGACCCGCAGCCTGGATAAGTACAACCCCATCTTCATGATGGCCGACTCCGGCGCCCGTGGCTCCATGAAGCAGATCCGTCAGCTCACCGGTATGCGCGGCCTGATGGCCAACACCGCCGGCCGCACCATCGAGATCCCCATCAAGGCCAACTTCCGGGAGGGCATGTCCGTGCTGGACTACTTTACCTCCTCCCGCGGCGCCCGCAAGGGCCTGGCCGATACGGCTCTGCGTACCGCCGACTCCGGTTACCTGACCCGCCGCATGGTGGACGTGTGCCAGGACGTGATCATCCGCGAGGATGACTGCGGCGTGGACCACGGCATCGTGGTGGGCGAGATCGCCGAGAACGGCCAGGTCATCGAAAAGTTCTCCGAGCGTATCCGGGGCCGCTTCCCCGTCCGCGACATCCTCAAGCCCGGCACCGACGAGGTGCTGATCGCCAAGGACCACATGATGGACGAGAACGACGCCAAGCTGCTGGAGAGCTTCGACATCCACTCCGCCGAGATCCGCACCGTGCTGACCTGCAAGGCCCACAGCGGCATCTGCGCCAGGTGCTACGGCATGAACCTGGCCACCTCCAAGCCGGTGGGCCCCGGCGAGGCCGTAGGCATCATCGCCGCCCAGTCCATCGGTGAGCCCGGTACCCAGCTGACCATGCGTACGTTCCACACCGGCGGCGTGGCCGGCGGCGACATCACCCAGGGTCTTCCCCGTGTGGAGGAGCTGTTCGAGGCCCGCAAGCCCAAGAAGATGGCCACCATCGCCGAAATCGGCGGCCACGTCCGGTTCGAGGATGCCGCCAAGGGCAGCCTGCTGAACATCATCATCACCGCTCCCGACGGCGACACCCGCACCTACGCCGTGCCCCACACCGGCCTGCTGGTCCAGGACGGCGAGGACATCGAGAAGGGCCGCCAGCTCCAGGACGGCGCCCTGAACCCCCACGACGTGCTGCGCATCCGCGGCGCCAGCGCCGTGCACAACTACCTCATCCAGGAGGTTTTGAAGGTGTACCGTCAGCAGGGCGTGGATATCAACGATAAGCATATCGAGGTCATCGTCCGCCAGATGATGCGCAAGGTCCGCGTGGAGGATTCCGGCGACACCGAGCTGCTGTCCGGCGCCATGTGCGACGTGCTGGAGGTGGAGGACGCCAACGCCCTCATCCGCCAGCGCAACGCCGCCGGCGAGACCCAGGAGAACGGCGAGCCTCTCCGTGAGGCCACCTTCACCCAGCTGCTGATGGGCATCACCAAGGCCTCTCTGGCCACCGACAGCTGGATGTCCGCCGCGTCCTTCCAGGAGACCACCAAGGTGCTCACCGAGGCGGCCATCAAGGGCAAGATCGACCATCTGGTGGGCCTGAAGGAGAACGTCATCATCGGCAAGCTGATTCCCGCCGGCGCCGGCCTCAACGTCTACCGCCAGCGGGCCGAGGAGCTGATCCCCCAGGTGGAGCCTGTGGTGGAGGAGCGTCCTCTGGAGACGGTGTATACCAACCAGGTAGCCGCCGCCACCGTGGAGTAATTCCCTCATCCCTGTTGCATCAACACGGCACCCGGCCTCCGGGTGCCGTGTTCCTATCCATACTTAATTATATAGTAAAGGGGGGCGGAACAGATGATACAACACTTTCTGGCGCTGCTGCGCCTTTTCGGCGCGCCCCGCAAAGGCCCCCGCCGCCGCAATCAGCGCTGCGCACCGCCCCGTGGGCTCATCCTGTCCCAGTGGTCGCTGCCGGACTACCGGGTGGGCCTGGGCCGGTTCGGCCGGGTGGGCTGCGAGATCTGTGCTGTGTATAACGTGCTGCTGCGGTGCCGCAAGGCAGTCCCCCTGTGGGAGATCATCGACAGCTTCACCGC
This sequence comes from Oscillospiraceae bacterium, assembly GCA_017412585.1. Lineage (GTDB taxonomy): Bacteria > Bacillota > Clostridia > Oscillospirales > Oscillospiraceae > Vescimonas. The sequence continues at coordinate 4,412 of JAFPXK010000068.1, read as the reverse complement.
CCGCCGCAGCCTGATGCTGCTGGGCCTGGGGGGCACCGACCCCTTCACCATCGGCCCCTGGCTGGCGGAGCGGGGCGTGGGGACGCGGTGCTATGGCGGCCGCCGGGCCTGGGATGGGTTCTGCGCCGCCGCCCGGCAGGACGGCCTCTACATCGTCTCCTACTGGACCCGCCCCTGGAACCTCCACACCGTGGCCTTCGCCGTACGCTGCGGCGTATTGGAGGTGTGGAACGCCGGTCATCCGAGACGGCGGGGCGCTGTGGAGGACATTGTGCCCCACCTGCGCCGCCGCTTTATCCTGGGTTACAGAATCACAGAGCCAATTTTGTGAAATTGCCGTTTTTTCACATACAATTTCGGCCAAAGTCACAAATTTTTGGGGGAAAATTACTTGACGGTTATTCCGCCCTATGCTATAATTCCAATCTGCGCGGGACTTTTCCGCGATCTTTGCCATGGGCGGATTTCCCGCCTGTCCCAAGGAGGCGAAAGGCGTGGGCGAGAGCGTGATCGCAAAGGCCAAGGTGGTGGGCGTCAAGCAGACCCGCCGGGCCCTTTCCCAGCGCCGTGCCGCCCGGGTCTACCTGGGCCGCGACGCCGATCCCCGGCTCACGGAGCCGCTGCGCGCCATGTGCGCCCTGGCGCAGGTGCCGGTCATAGACGATATGACCATGGCCGACCTGGGCAAGGCGTGCGGCATCGCCGTAGGCACCGCCGCCTGCGCGGTGCTGTCAGATTGATTCCATCGGTATAATCTCCCGATTATCCGTGGAAAATATAGGGACAAAGTCCCGACAAATCTACAAGAAAGGAGAACCTATTTGCATGCCTACTTTTAATCAGCTGGTCAAGCAGGGTCGGAAGAAGAGCACCTACAAGTCCAATTCCCCCGCTATGCAGAAGGGCCTGAACACGCTGAAGAACAAGGAGACCAACCTGTCCTCCCCTCAGAAGCGCGGCGTCTGCACTGCCGTGAGAACCGCCACCCCCAAGAAGCCCAACTCCGCTCTGCGTAAGATCGCCCGTGTCCGTTTGACCAACGGCTACGAGGTCACCGCTTACATCCCCGGCGTGGGCCACTCCCTGCAGGAGCACTCCGTGGTCATGATCCGCGGCGGCCGTGTCAAGGACCTGCCCGGTGTCCGTTACCACATCATTCGCGGTACGCTGGATACCCAGGGTGTTCAGGGTCGTATGCAGGCTCGTTCCAAGTACGGTGCCAAGCGCCCCAAGAACAAGTAAGCGATTCGCCCCAGCCATTAAAAAGAGCTTTGCCGAAAAGGTTCTATATGCGATATAGGAATACCTCTTTGGCAGGCCGTACAGCGGCGTAAGCGCTGCTGAGTACCTATGAAATCATATTATTATGAAGGAGGGAAGCATAGTGCCCAGAAGAGGTAATGTTCCCAAGAGAGAGATCTTGCCCGATCCTATGTATAATTCCGTCCTGGTGACCAAGCTGGTCAACAGCATCATGCTGGACGGTAAGAAGGGCGTGGCTCAGAAGGTGGTTTACGGCGCCTTTGAGCAGATCAAGGAGAAGACCGAAAAGGAGCCCCTGGAGGTCTTCACCCAGGCGATGGAGAATATCATGCCCAGCCTGGAAGTCAAGGCCCGCCGCGTGGGCGGCGCCACCTATCAGGTGCCCATGGAGGTTCGTCCTGCCCGCCGTCAGACCCTGGGTCTGCGCTGGCTGACCAGCTACGCCCGGGCCCGCGGTGAGCGCACCATGGCCGAGCGTCTGGCCGGCGAGATCATGGACGCTGCCAACAATACCGGCGCGGCCGTGAAGAAGCGCGAGGATACCCACAAGATGGCCGATTCCAACAAGGCGTTCGCCCACTTCCGTTGGTAATCGCGCAAGCGTATTAAGTAAAAGGAGAACGGTATGCCGAGAAAGGTTACACTGGAAAATACAAGAAATATCGGCATCATGGCCCACATTGATGCAGGAAAGACCACGACCACAGAGCGTATTCTGTACTATACGGGCGTAAACTATAAGATCGGTGAGACCCATGAGGGTACTGCCACCATGGACTGGATGGAGCAGGAGCAGGAGCGTGGTATTACCATCACCTCCGCCGCTACCACCTGCTACTGGAAGGGCACCAAGGACCAGTTCCCCCAGACGCGTATCAACATCATCGACACCCCGGGCCACGTGGACTTCACCGTTGAGGTGGAACGTTCTCTGCGCGTTCTGGATGGCAGCGTTACGGTGATGTGCGCCAAGGGCGGCGTGGAGCCCCAGTCTGAGACCGTGTGGCGTCAGGCGGATCACTACCACGTGCCCCGCATGATCTACGTCAATAAGATGGATATCACCGGCGCCGATTTCTATCACGTGCTGGACATGGTCCACGACCGGCTGAAGGCCAACGCCGTGCCCATCCAGCTCCCCATCGGCAAGGAGGATACCTTCAAGGGTATCATCGACCTGGTGGAGATGAACGCCGATATCTATTATGACAAGCTGGGCGAGGATATGCGGGTGGAGCCCATCCCCGAGGATATGGTGGATCTGGCCAATGAATACCGCGAAAAGCTGCTGGATGCCGTGTCCATGTTCGACGACGAGATCATGGAGATGTATCTGGAGGGCCAGGAGATTCCCACCGATAAGATCCGCAAGGCCATTCGCGCCGCCACCGTGGCGGTGGAGATGGTGCCTGTGGTGTGCGGCAGCTCTTACCGCAACAAGGGTGTGCAGAAGCTGCTGGATGCCATCGTGGACTTTATGCCCGCCCCCACCGACGTGCCCGCCATCACGGGCGTCAACCCCAAAACCGACGAGGAGGAAGAGCGTCACTCTTCTGACGATGAGCCCTTTGCGGCCCTCGCCTTCAAGATCATGACCGACCCCTACGTGGGCCGCCTCAGCTTCTTCCGCGTCTATTCCGGCACGCTGACCGCCGGCTCCGCGGTGCTGAACGCCACCAAGGGCAAGCGGGAGCGCATGGGCCGCATCCTGCAGATGCACGCCAACCACCGGGAGGATATCGAGACGGTCTACTCCGGCGACATCGCCGCCGTGGTGGGCCTGAAGAACACCACCACCGGCGATACCCTGTGCGACGAGAAGGCCCCCATCATCCTGGAGTCCATGGAGTTCCCTGAGCCCGTGATCCGCGTGGCCATCGAGCCCAAGACCAAGGCCGGTGAGGAGAAGATGACCATCGCCTTGACCAAGCTGGCCGAGGAGGATCCCACCTTCCGCACCTACACCGACGAGGAGACGGGTCAGACCATCATCGCCGGCATGGGTGAGCTGCATCTGGAGATTATCGTGGACCGCCTGCTGCGTGAGTTCAAGGTGGAGGCCAACGTGGGCAAGCCCCAGGTGGCCTACAAGGAGACCATCCGCAAGAAGGTCAACCACGAGACCAAGTATAAGCGCCAGACCGGCGGCTCCGGCCAGTACGGCCACGTGAAGATCACGGTGGAGCCCAACGAGTCCGGCAAGGGCTACGAGTTCATCAACGCCACGGTGGGCGGCTCCATCCCCAAGGAGTACATCCCCGCCGTCGATGCCGGTATCCAGGGAGCCATGCTCTCCGGCGTGCTGGCCGGCTACCCGGTGGTGGACGTGAAGGTCACGCTGTACGATGGTTCCTATCACGAGGTAGACTCCTCCGAAATGGCGTTTAAGATCGCCGGTTCCATGGCCTTCAAGGAGGCTATGGCGGAGGCCGACCCCGTGCTGCTGGAGCCCATCATGAAGGTGTGCGTCATCGTGCCCGACGAGTATATGGGCGACGTCATCGGCGACCTGAACAGCCGCCGCGGCCAGATCCAGGGCTACGAGATGCGCTCCGGCGCCCAGCAGATCGACGCCTTCGTCCCCCTGAGCGAGATGTTCGGCTATGCCACCGACCTGCGCAGCCGCACCCAGGGCCGTGGTCAGTACACCATGGAGCCCAGCCACTATGTGGAGCTGCCCAAGAGTCTGCAGGAGAAGCTGATCAACGCCCGCACCGGCAAGTGATTTGCCACAAAGATGAAATAAACATTGATTTTTCCCCCGCAATAGGGTAAAATCAAAATGTTGGACAAAACCGCATCATTTCATCAAAAATTCATTTTACCATTCAAACGAATTCACAACTGTTAAGGAGGACTTCCCAAATGGCTAAGCAGAAATTTGAGAGAAACAAGCCCCATGTCAACATCGGTACCATCGGCCACATCGACCATGGTAAGACCACTCTGACCGCTGCCATCACCAAGTATCTGGCGATGAAGGGCGGCGCTGAGTACACCGACTACTCTTCCATCGACAAGGCTCCCGAGGAGCGCGAGCGTGGTATCACCATCAACACCGCTCACGTGGAGTATGAGACCGCTGCCCGTCACTATGCCCACGTGGACTGCCCGGGCCATGCTGACTACATTAAGAACATGATCACCGG
>JAFPXK010000067.1 GCA_017412585.1 Oscillospiraceae bacterium | reverse complement strand
TGGCGGCGGTGGTGGCGGTGTACCGCTACCGGGGCGACAGCGTTCTGCTCCAGGAGGCCGCCGCCTTCCTCCACGGCCAGCTGGGGGACAGGGCAGGCACCAACCGGGGCTATCTCTGGAAAACCACGGTGGGCATCATCCGTCAGCGGCCCATTCTCGGCGGCGGGCCCGGCTCCTTTGCCGCCCTCTTTGCCCCCTATATCGACCAGTACCAGGCCATCACCGGGCGGACGGACATCATCGACTTTCCCCACAACGATTTCCTCTGCGTGGCCGCCACCACCGGTCTGGTGGGGCTGGCGCTGTACCTGCTGTTCCTGATCTCTCTGGCGGTGCGGTGCCTCCGGGCCCTGGGGCGCAGCCCCCTGCCGCTGCTGTTTTTGGCGGGGCTGGCGGGGTATCTTTGCTACGCCTTCTTCGTGTTCTCCCTGGCCATCGTCAGCCCCCTGTTCTGGGCGCTGGCCGGTCTGGCGGACAAATGCGTGCGGCAGCTCACCCCCGCCGAAGAATAGAAATGCAACCCGTTTTTTTGCAAAACAGGCCCAAAAAAGCCAACGGCGTCAGTGTTGCCGTTGGCTTTTTTCATTTCTCCAATGGATGATTGTTCCGCCCCAAAAGGCTGCCCAGGGCGTCTCCGGCCAGCTGCCGCAGCTCGCCGCTGACGGCCAGGGCAAGCGGCACCACCGCCGCCGCGTACACCGCCAGGCACGCCGCCATCTGCCACAGGGGCCGACCGGGCAGCACCAGCGGCTTGAGCCACCAGCACACCGCCCCCGCCGCCACACACACCGCCGCCAGGGCGGCAAGGCGGCTTTTGGCGAAGGTGGCGCCCAGGTAATCCTTGCCGAAATGGTAGTACAGCGCCATGTTGCCCACCTCCGCCAGCAGCGTGGCCAGGGCCGCCCCCACCCCTTGAAGGGCGGGGATCAGCACGGCGTTGGCCGCCGCGTTCACCAGGCAGGTGATGAGCATGGTGCGGGCATACTGCCGCTCCCGGCCGATGGATTGCAGCACGCCCACCCCCAGCACGAAGTTCACCGCCAGCACCGGCATGCCCGCCATCAGCGCCACCACCATCGCCCCCGCCGGGGCGTAGGCCTCGCCGCCCAGCACCAGCGCCGTCTCCCGGGCGAACACGGTGAAATACACCGCCGCCGCCCAGCCCGCCGTAAAGGTGAACACCCCCACCTGCCGCAGCAGGGCCCGGAAGGCGCCGTCCTCCCCCTGCCTGTGGAGCAGGGCCAGCCGGGGCAGCGCCGCGTCCAGCCCCGCCACCATCAGCGATACCAGGATGGATTTGACTTTCGCCGCGAAGGTGTAGTGCCCGGTGGTCACCTCCCCGGCCAGCAGATTCAACATGACGATATCGGTGTTGCTGTTGATGCTCACCGCCACCGCCGAGGCCACGAAGGCCAGAATGGGCCCCACGTGCCGCCGAAGCTGCAACGCTTTCAGGGGGTAAAAGCGGAGATAGGGCCGGGCCAGGAAGCAGTCCAGCGCCGCCGAGGCCGCCTGGGTCAAAACGTTGATGGCGGTGTACCGCGCCACGTGGTCCGGCGAATGCACCATGGCGAAGATCAGCACCGCCGCCACCAGCTTGCAGGCGATGGCCCGCAGAGCGGTGTAGCGAAACCGCTCCAGGGCGAAATGGAGCCATTCCATCCGGGGCGCCGCCGCCAGCACGGTGACGGAGTTCAGCAGCAGCAGCGTCCGGTAGCGGGAGAGCCCCGGCGCGGCCAGCACCGTGACAAGCAGCGCCCCGTAGGCCACCGCCTCCAGGGCCAGGCTGATATACAGCAGCTCGCACACCGTTTTCCGCAGCGCTTCCGGCTGCTGCCGCACCCGGGCGCAGGCCAGCTTGCCATAGATGGGCACGCCCAGGGAGGCGATGGTCACAAAGTAGGCCACCACCGACTCGGCAAACTCCGCCGCCCCCAGGCCCCCCGGCCCCAGCGTCCGGGACACGTAGGGGAACAGCACCAGCGGCACCGCCAGCGTGAAGGCCACCCGAAGGATGTTGAACGCCGCATTGCTCCCTATGGATATGGTGTTGTTCCCTGCCTTTTCCCCCATATCAGCCTCGCTCCTCCGTCTCTTTTCCCCGGCCCCACAGGTAGCCCACCAGGGGCCAGAACACCAGCGCGCCGGGATTGCACACATAAAACACGTCCGACTCAAACAGCATGGCCGTGGCCATAATGGCCACCGCCGCCAGGGCGGCGTAATCCTCCCACCGGAGCCGCCCCTGCCGGTACAGCGCCGCCACCCGGCCCAGCAACCGCGCGGCGCACCAGGCCGCCGCCGCCAGCCCCGCCAGCCCGGTGGACACCGCCACCGTCAGCGCCGCGTTGTGGGCGCCATACACCTGGCCGTGGGCGGCGTAGTCCACGGGATAATGCTCCTTGAAATACTGCACGATGAAGAAATCCGGGTATTCCCGGTCAATATACGCCATATAGCCGCCGGGGGAATAGCCAAAGAGCAGCTTTTCAGGCCTGTCCGCCAGAATGCGGACATAGTCCCGCCAGATGGCGAAGCGGTTGCTGGACACGTTGCCCTGGGTGGAGGGCCTGGCGGCGGGCATTGTCTCCGCGGCGGTCTGGGGCGCGTCGTTCTGCACCGCCAAAATCACCTGCCGCAGCCCCAGGTCGGAGAGGGTGTATATGGCAAATACCCCCACCGCCGCCGTCAGCGCCAGCAGCACCGCCGCAAAGCGCTGCTTCCTGCCCCGGTGGCCGCCGCCCCACCACAGGGCCGTGACCACAAAGGCCGCCGCCATCAGCCCCAGCAGCACCGCCCTGGCCCCCGTCAGCACGCACACCGCGCCGCACAGCGCCAGCGACACCGCCGCAAACGCCTTGCCCCAGCCCTTGGCCCGGCGCAGCAGCCACACCGCCGCCACCATGGCCAGGGCAGTCTGGCGGCTGCCCACGTAGGGGGTGATGTACACGCCGAAGAGCCTGCCCTCGTGTACCCCCTGGTGGAACACCTCGCCCCGGCCCGCCACATAGGCGTAGGCCATGCGAAAGCCCATCACCAGCGACTGCGCCGCCGCGGCGTCCGCCGCCAGCAGCAGCACTGCCACCGCCGCCGTCAGCGCCTTTCGGGCCGGGGCGCTGGGATGCTCCCCCAGCTCCCGGCTGCACCCCAGCACCGGCAGCAGAATGTCCGCCTGCCAGAGGAAGGTTTTCACGTTGTCCGTCATGCCGCTGCCCGGATTGGTGAGGGTGGACAGGGCCAGCGCCAGCAAAATCCCCCAGCAGGGGGCCATCTCCCGGTTCCAGTACCGCCGGGGCTGGGCCAAAAGGGTCACCGCCAGCAGCCCGAAGCCCGCCACCGCCAGCGCCGGGGACAGGTAGGCCAGCACGCTGCCCTGTATGGCCAGCCGCACCGGCACCATGGTGTACACCGTCTGGTACACCAGGCACACCGCCCCGAAGGTCAGGCCGGTAAGGGGGGAGGCGATCCACCCCAACAGTCTCTTTTTCACTGGTTCACCACCCTGTTCCGGCTGTAAAACCACCGGACGATCCGCCGGTACAGTCTTTTGTCCGCCAGCAGCGCCACGTAGGCCAACCGGCGGCCCATTGTCAGATAATTCCGCCCCAGGATCACCTGCTTCTGCCCACGCAGAAAGGCGATGATCTCCTCCTCCAGCGCCTCGCTCCAGCCGCCGGGGGAGGTGTACATCTTGTCCAGCATCCCGAACCGAGTCCAGCTCAGCCGCATCCGGGCCGGCTCCTCCAGGGCCGGATCCAGAGCCGCCGCCAGGGTATACACCTGGTCCCAGGCCCGGAGACAGTCCAGCGCGCTGTCGTCAAAGGGCTTGGTGGTCAGGCTGCCGGGGCGGTGGTAATAGTGGTATTTGGGCCGGTTGGTAATCAGCATGGTGTCCGCCGCCGCCACCGCCTCCGCCAGATACAGGGCGTCCTCCGCAATGGACAGGGCCGGGAAGCGCACGCCGCCGCACTTGCTGCGCCGCAGCAGCTTGTTAAAGATGTGCATGGTGGTCACTTTGGCCTCCAGCAGCCGCCCCAGGGCGGTGACCTTGTGGGACAGCTCGTAGTACTCCGGCTGCCGGGGCAGCAGCGTCTTTTCGGCGTAGCAGTCGAAAAAGCCGCACTGGGTCACGTCCGCCCCCGTCTCCTCCGCCAGGCCCACCAGATAGGCGAACATGTCCGGCTCCACGAAGTCGTCGCTGTCCACAAAGCCGATGTAGTCCCCGGTGGCGGCGTCCAGCCCAGCGTTTCTGGCGGAGCTGACGCCGCCGTTGGCCTTGTGGATTACCTTCACCCGCCCGTCCCTGGCGGCGTACGATTCACAGATGGCCCGGCTGCCGTCGGTGGAGCCGTCGTCCACCGTCAGGATTTCCAGGTTGCCGTAGGTCTGGCCCACCAGGGCGTCCAGACACCGGGGCAGATATTTTTCCACATTATACACGGGTACAATCACAGAAACCAGGGGTGTATTGCCGTTTTTCATCACTTTTTCTCCCCCATGTAATGGGTATAGGGCCGCTCTGTGTCCAGCAAAAGGGCCTGGTGGGCCGGGACGCGCCCGGCCGGGGGCGGCGGGGTCATGTAGTCGCCGAAGGCCATGGTCAGGTAAGCGTCATACCCCACCGGAATGGGCAGGGCGGTGCCCTGGAAGGGCACCCACACCGCCGAGGCGAAGGCCGCCGCCGGGTAGCGGTTTTTCATGTACCGGGGCCCGGCGCAGATCTCCGTCACATAGCGGCATTGGCGGATGGGATAGCGGCTCATGCGCCGCTCTGCCATGCGCCACAGCCGGTATCGCGCCCCGGCGGAGGGCACCGCCGCCAGCAGCAGCCGCCCCAGCAGCGCCACCGGCTTGCCGTGGTGCTCCGGCACCAGCTGGGCGCAGTAAAGCTGATACACGCTGCCCCAGAACAGTTGCCCCCACCGCCGCAGCCCCGTGGGGCAGCCATCCAGGGGGAAGATGTCCAGGCACACGCCGTGTACGATGTCCAGCCCCTGCTGGTAGGGCCGCACCAGAGTGGTGCCCTTGTGGCGCAGGGTCATAAACATATTGTGGTCGTTATAGTCCTCCGAGGGCCAGGCCAGGGTGTATTGTGCCGTGTCCGCCCAAAGGGTTTTCAGCCGTTCGTAGTCCTGCCGGGGCATGAAAAAGTCCAGGTCGTCATCCCAGGGGATGAAGCCGCCGTGGCGCACCGCGCCGATGCACCCGCCGCCGCAGAGGTAGCAGGTAAGGCCCTGGCGGCGGCAAAAGGCGGCGAAGTATGCCGCCATCTCCAGGGACAGGGTCTGAAGCCGCCGCAGCTGTTGGTCGTTCATGGCCTGTCCCCTCCTTTTGGCATGGTCAGCAGCCCCGCCGCCAGGCCGTAGAGGGTGCCGGCGCCATAGGCCGTGTGCAGCAGCAGGAACAGCACCGGCAGCCACAGGTCGGTGGGCTTCTCTATCCCGGCGGTAAGGGTCATGGCCAGGCAGGCGCAGCCATAGGCAGCCCACAGCAGCGCCAGGGGCGCCGTCAGCCCCAACCCAGCGGCGATGGCGGTGGCGGCGATGGCCGCCACGAACAGACCCGGCACCGGGTGATACCAGCTCAGGCACCGGGGGCAGCACAGCAGCGTCCGGCCGATCCACTCCCCGTTTTGCCATTTCTGCGCCAGCAGCGCCCCCAGGCTGCCCCGCATCACGTACCGGGAGCGGATCTCCGGCGCGAAACAGATGGGATACCCCGCCCGGCGGACGCGGTAATGGTACTCGTTGTCCTCCGTGCGGCGCAGGGCTTCGTTGAACCGGCCCACCCGCTCCGTCACCTCCCGGCGATAGGCGGGAAAGGGCACCGAGCTGACGTAGCCCCGGCCCTCCCCCCGCCGCTTGAACCGGGCGATGCTGGCGCCGAAAAGGGAGTCCTCCGCCTTGCGCAGCGTGCGGGCCCAGGGGGTGGTGCCGGGGGCGACGGTGTCCCGCCTGCCGCCGCACACCCATTCCCCGCCGTTGAGGCAGGCCATGGACGCCGCCACGAAGTCCGGTGACAGCAGGGCGTGGGCGTCCACGCGGATAAGCACGTCGCTGTCATAGCAGCCCAGCACCACGTTCCACCCGGCACTCTGGGTGCGGCCCGGGTTATCCAGCACCGTCACGCGGCGAAACACGCCGCCCCGCTGGGCCTGAAACTGTTCCATGATCTTCCTTGTGCCGTCGTCGGACAGGCTGTCCACCAGCACCACGTCCATGTGCCGATGGGGGTAGGTCTGGGCCAGGATGCTGTCCAGCAGCGGCCCCAGGGCCTTTTCCTCCCGGCAGGCGATCACCCCCAGGGTGACGGTTTCCACTGTTTCCATCGGGTAGCAACGTCTCCTTTTCACAATGGCGGCAACGGTGTCCAGCACCGTCTGCCACTCCCTGCCCAGGCTGAATTCCCGGACGCAGCGAAGATTGATCGCCATTTTCTCAGGCAAAATCTCCCGGAGATAGCACACCTCCGGGTCCGCCGCCGCCGCCAAACGCTGCTCCTCGTCCACGAAGCGGATGCTGGCCTGGGAGGTGATGCCCGCCGGCAGCAGCAGCGTGGCGTAATATTCCGGCGCGTACCGCGCCACGTACCGGGGCACCTCCGGCCGGGTGCCCACCAGGGTCATGTCCCCCCGCAGCACGTCCAGCAGCTGGGGCAGCTCATCCAGCTTGTACCGCCGCAGCACCGCCCCCAGGGCCGTCACACGGCTGTCCCCGGCGGCGGTGAGCTGTCGGCCCCCGACCTGGGGGCCCTGGGTCATGGTGCGAAATTTATGGATCAGAAATCGTTTGCCAAAGGCGGTGACCCGCTCCTGGCGGTACAGGGCCGGGCCGGGGGAGGTGAGCCGGACGGCCAGCGCAATGGCGGCCATGGGCAGGGCCAGCGCCACCAGCGCCGCCGCCGACACCACTATGTCCAGCCCCCGCTTCCAACGCAGCGCGCCCCGCTTGCCCCGCAGGCTCTCCCAATAGGGCCTTACGGCCTCATTTTGCATTTCCGGGGGTAATGCTTCCCATTCTTTCCACATTTACGGTGCCACCGCCTCCCGCAGGCAGGCGCAGACGTAGTCCACGTCGTCGTCGCTGAGCCGGGTGTGGAGGGGCAGGGTGACAGCGCCGCGGTAGTAGTCCCAGGCGTGGGGGAAGTCCTCTATGGCCCAGCCCATACGGCGGTAGGCCGTCAGCAGGGGCAGGGGCTTGTAGTGCACGTTGGTACCGACGCCCCGCTGCGCCAGCCGGGCCATGACGGCGGCGCGCCGCCCCTCGTCCGCCCCCGGCAGGCGGAGGATATACAGGTGGCCGCTGCTGACCATGTCCGCCGTCCGGTGCACCAGGTGGGGCAGCCCCAGGCTGTCGCACACCGCGTCATACCGGCCTATGATCTCCCGGCGGCGAGCCAGCAGCCCTGGGTATCTGTCCAGCTGCGCCAGCCCCAGCGCCGCCGCCACGTCGGTCATGTTGCACTTGTACCAGGGGCCGATCACGTCGTATTCCCAGCCTCCGGCCCCGGCCTTGGCCAGGGCGTCCCGATCCTGCCCGTGGAGGGACAGGAGCTGCATCATGCGGTAGATTTCGCCATTGTCGATGCCCGGCAGGGGCTGCCAGGTGGCGGCGCCCCCCTCCGCCGTGGTGAAATTCTTCACCGCGTGAAAGCTGAAGGAGGTGAAGTCCGCCAGGGCCCCGGCGGCCGTCATGGCACCCCGGTGCCGTCTGGCGGCCCCCAGGCCGTGGGCGCTGTCCGCCACCACCGCCACCCGGCCCAGGGCCTGCTGCACCCGGGCGCCCAGGGCGGACAGGGGCGTGTCGCCGCCGGTCATGGGGCGGAACAGGTGCCCCTTGGCCTCCGCCACGGCGAAGATGGCGTCATAGTCGCAAACCACTCCCCCAAGATCCACGGGAATGATGGCTTTCGTCCGCTCTGTGATGGCGTCCGCCAGCTTTTCGTAGTCCATCTCCGGCAGATGGGTGTCCCGGTGGCCGTCCTTCTGGATGTCCACCAGCACCACCCGCGCCCCGCAGTGGATGGCCGCGGCGGCGGTGGCGGTGTAGGTGTAGGCCGGGACGATGACCTCATCCCCCGGACCCACCCCCAGCAGCCGCAAATTCAGCTCCTCCGCTGCCGTGCCCGAGGCCAGGCAGGCCACCCGGTCGGCGTAAGGGCCGGGCCCATCGGTGCCGTCATCTGTGACGGCGCCGGTCTGGATGAAGGCCGCCAGCCGCCGCTCCAGCCGCTTCGTCCGTGGCCCGGTGGTGATCCAGCCGGAGCGCAGTGCCTCCGCCACCGCGGCAATCTCCGCCTCCCCCACGTCCGGCGGGCTGAAGGGTATATTCCGCTTTGTCATAGCATCCATAGAAAATGCCTCCCAGGTTTTTACGCTTGACCACAATACATACATAAACTAATTATAATACGAAATCTCCGCCCCCGTGTCAATGACGCGGCAGCATATTCCCGTCCCGGGAACGCGCCAAAGGCAAATCGCGGACCCGTTTGGGCGGGGATACATGATACGGCCTCCTGTTGGCAGCGCTTATATTCGCAGTCCGCCACGACCTGGGCGGGCCGCTACCCGGCGGCAATGGGGATAAAAAGAAAACGCCCCACTTTCGTGGGGCGCTTCCTTTTTGTGTGTTTGTTAGGAGAGAGAGAAAATCACATAAGGAATGGAGTTCCTTTGGATGATGTAATACTACCTTAGAAAAATGACCAAATCTTGAAAAACAGGTGAACAATTTGTAAACGATTCCACGGATTTCGTCACATTTTGGGCATTATTGGAATTTCTTGCTCTCCGCCACCGCCATTTTGTCGCAGCGGTTGTTCTTCTCGTTTTCGGCGTGGCTCTTGACCCAGTGGTAGTGCATCTCGTGCTTTTCCACCAGGGGCAGCAGCCGCTGCCACAGGTCTGCGTTGAGGGCGGGCGTTTTGTCCGCCTTTTTCCAGCCCCGGGCCTGCCAGCCGTAGACCCACCGCTTCTCCAGGGCGTCGATGACGTACTTGGAGTCGCTGTACAGCGCCACGATGCAGGGCTCCCGCAGAGCCTCCAGGGCGGTGATGACCCCCAGCAGCTCCATGCGGTTATTGGTGGTGTGGGCCTCGCCGCCGGACAGCGCCTTTTCCACGCCGTTCCATTCCAGAATGGCCCCCCAGCCCCCCGGGCCGGGATTGCCGCTGCAAGCGCCGTCGGTGTAGATGGTGACAGTTTTCATAAGGGCCTCCTGGGGTGCGGAAAAATCGCCTTCCCCCGCGGGGGGAAGGTGGGGACGAATAGATAAAACTCTGCGCAGCCTTCCCCCTGGGGGGAAGGTACCCCAGTGCGCACACTGGGGGGAATGAGGGGGCGTGCGGGCACAGCGCCGCCTGTGGCGGATGAAGCGTGCCCGCCGCAAGGCAGCGGCCCGATTTTCACGGCCCGAAGGGTCTGGAAATCGGTTTGCCGCAACGAGAGCACGAGTTTTTGCAGCGACTTTCGGTGCGTGGGCGGTCATCGCCCCCTCATCCGTCACGGCCAGCGGCCGTGCCACCTTCCCCCCGAGGGGAAGGCGGGGGTGATATGTTGTTTCGTTTCCGATGCAACCGGCCTTGTCGGTTTTCGTTACCGCCCTTCGGGTGATTCGTGCATCGCCCCTGCGGTGATTTTCTCCACCACCGCCTTGCCCTCCGTCACGCGGAACGTCACGTTCCATTTGCCGTAGGTCAGGCCGTAGGCCCTTGTGGGGTCCTTCTGATATCGGGGTCGGGGGTCGCCGGCCAGAACGTCGGTAAGGCCGGGCAGGTCATCACCCACCATGGCTGCCAGCGCCTCCGAGATGTCCACCGCCAGAGGGTGGTTCTCCAACCCCTCCGTCCAGCCGGAGGCGGCCTCCGGGTGGCTGTCGCAGTAGGGCAGATAGGGCTTGATGTCCAGAATGGGGGTGCCGTCCACCAGGTCGGCCCCGGCGATGTGGAGCACCGGGCCCTCCGCCGTCAGTTCCACCCCCTCCAGGGCCACGCAGGAAAGGCCGATGGGGTTGGGCCGGTAGGGGGAGCGGGTGGCGAACACGCCCATGCGCTGGTTGCCCCCCAGCCGTGGCGGGCGGACGGTGGGGCTCCAGGGGCGGCTGCCGTTGCGGTCAAACTGCCAGAGGAGCCAGATGTGGCTGAACCCCGCCAGCCCCCGGACGGCGTCGGCGCTGCGATAGGACGGCTCGAACACCACCTCTCCCCGGCTGCGGGCCAAGCCGCTCTGCCGGGGGGTGCCGAATTTCTCCGCGTAGGGCGTCCGCACCCGGGCAATCACCTCAACGTTCACGGCGGTGGGTGTCGGTCAGGTGGGCGCGGATGTCCTTGGGCAGCAGCAGCAGGCGGTACGTCTCCCCCGCCACCGCCAGCACCAGATAGGCAATCACGATCCACACGTTCTGGTAGCGGCTGGTCAGCAAAAACATGGCGATGAGGGCGATGAGCAGCACGTAATTCACGCTGGCGCTCTTGGCGTCCGCCGCCTGGAGGGCCTCGGATTTCAAATAAATCACCTTATTATAAGTGAACTCCGCCGAGGCCGCGCCGTTGCGGTAGAGATTTTTCATAAAATACTGCCATCGTGTCAGCGGCACGTAGGCTTCACGGGGTGCGCTGGCCATAGGTCAATCCTCCTGTTTGTCGTCCTTTTCGTCCTTGTCGGTGAGGGCCAGGGAGATGACCCGGTCCCCCTCCTCCTTGAAGCGCATGACGATCACGCCCTGGGAGGCCCGGCCGCAGCTGCGGATGCTGTCCACCGCCGTGCGGATGAGGATGCCGCTCTCGGTGACCAGCAGCAGATCCTCGCCGCCGTCCACCACCTTCATGCCCACCACCTTACCGGTTTTTTCGGTGATCTCGTAGTTCTTCACGCCCAAACCGCCCCGGCCGGTGACACGGTATTCCTCCACCGGCGTGCGCTTGCCGTAGCCCTTCTCCGTAATGGACAGCACCTGGCAGCCCGCGTCGGCCCGGGCGGCGCCGATGACGTAATCCCCCTCCCGGAGGCGGATGCCCCGGACACCGGTGGCGTTGCGGCCCATGGTGCGGACGTCGTTCTCGTCAAACACGCTGGCCATGCCGTCGTGGGTGGCGATGAGGATATTGGCGCTGCCGTCGGTCTCGATGACGGACACCAGCTCATCGCCCTCGCTGAGGTTGATGGCCCGGATGCCGCTGGGCCGGATGTTCCGCAGCTGCTCCACCGCCACGCGCTTGCAGGTGCCCTGGCGGGTGACCATGGTGAGCTGCAGGCCGTCGATGTCCTCGCCGCTGTCCCGGAAATGGAGCATGGCCTGGACCCGCTCGTCGGTCTCGATCTGGAGGCAGTTCACCAGGGCGATGCCTTTGGCCGCCTTGCCGCTCTCGGGAATCTGATAGCCCTTCTTGCGGTACACCTTGCCGGTGTCGGTGAAGAAGAGCAGATTATCGTGGGTGGAGGCGGTGAACACGTCCATGACGCTGTCCTCGTCCCGGGTGGTGATGCCCTTCTTACCCATGCCGCCCTTGCTCTGGGCGGCGTACTCGCTGACGGCGGTGCGCTTGATGTAGCCGTTGCGGGTGAGGGTGTAGACGCACTGCTCCTCCTCGATGAGGTCCTCGATGTCGATCTCGTCCTCCACGTCCTGAATCTCCGTCTTGCGGTCGTCGCCGTACTTGTCGGCAATGGCCTGCAATTCCTCCTTGAGAATCTGGCGCACCAGGCCGTCGTCGGAGAGCACACGGCGGAAGTAGGCGATTTTTTCCTCCAATTCGTTGTACTCGTTCTGCAGCTTCTCCCGGTCCAGGCCCTGCAGCGCCTTCAGGCGCATGTCCAGAATGGCCTGGGCCTGCACCTCGTCCAGGCCGAAGCGCTGCATCAGATTTTCCTTGGCGTTGTCGTAGCTGGTGCGGATGATGCGGATGACCTCGTCGATGTTGTCCTGGGCGATCAGCAGGCCCTCCAGCAGATGGGCCCGTTCCAGGGCCTTTTTCAAATCGTACTTGGTCCGCCGGACAATCAGCTCTTCCTGGAATGTCAGATATTCGTCAATCACATGGCGCAGGGAGAGGATTTTCGGCTGCTTCTGGTCGTCCACCAGGGCCAGCATGTTGATGGAAAAGCTGCTCTGCAGGGCCGTCTGGGCGAAGAGCCGGTTCAGCACCACCTGGGGGTTGGCGTCCTTTTTCAGCTCGATGACGATGCGCATGCCGTTGCGGTCGGACTCGTCCCGGATGTCGCTGATGCCCTCCAGGCGCTTGTCCTCCACCTGCTCGGCCATGTTTTTAATCAGCATCCGCTTGTTGACCTGGTAGGGCAGCTCGGTGATGATGATGCGCATGCGGTCATGGCCGAACTCCTCGAACTCGTGGCGGGCCCGGATGACGATGCGGCCCCGGCCGGTGGCGTAGGCGGCCCGGATGCCGCTGCGGCCCATGATGATGCCCTTCGTGGGGAAGTCGGGGCCGGACACGTGGGCCATCAGGTCGGACAGGGTGGCGTCGGGGTTATCCAGCACGCAGATGCAGGCGCCGATCACCTCCCGCAGGTTGTGGGGCGGGATGTTGGTGGCCATGCCCACGGCGATGCCGGAGGAGCCGTTCACCAGCAGATTGGGGAACCGGGCGGGGAGCACCCGGGGCTCCCGGCGGCTCTCGTCGAAGTTGGGGTCCCAGTCCACGGTGTCTTTGTCGATGTCCCGCAGCATTTCGTTGGCGATTTTGCTCAAACGGGCCTCGGTGTAACGGTAGGCCGCCGGGGGGTCGCCATCCACGGAGCCGAAGTTACCGTGGCCGTCCACCAGCACGTAGCGCATGGAGAAATCCTGGGCCAGGCGCACCATGGCGTCGTACACGGAGGAGTCGCCGTGGGGGTGGTAATGGCCCAGCACGTCGCCCACGCAGGTGGCGGATTTCTTAAAGGGCTTGTCGGAGGTGAGGCCGCCCTCGTACATGGTGTAGAGGATGCGGCGGTGTACCGGCTTCAGGCCGTCCCGCACGTCGGGCAAAGCCCGGCCCACGATGACGGACATGGCGTATTCAATGTAGGATCTCTCCATCTCCGGCACCAGGGGGGAGTTGACAATGTGCTGGTCGGGATAGCGGATCTCCTCGGGATCGTATTGGGGTTTTTTGGACATACAGCGGTACTCCTTTCGGGAAGCTGAGGGCTTGTCGCCCCCTCATCCGGCCCTGCGGGGCCACCTTCCCCCCGAGGGGAAGGCGGGGACGATAAGATAAAACTTTTCACAGCCTTCCCCCTGGGGGGAAGGTGGCGGCGAAGCCGACGGATGAGGGGGCGTGCGGGCACAGCGCCGCCGGGGGCGGATGAAGCGTGCCCGCCGCAAGGCAGCGGCCCGATTTTCACGGCCCGAAGGGTCTGGAAATCGGTTTGCCGCAACGAGAGCACGAGATTTTGCGGAAAGTTGCCGGTAGTTTGCACGGCGGCAGGTAATAGAAACGGTATCGTTGGTTGCGGGTGGTGGTCGATGCCGTTCACCATCTATCCGTCCTTGTCGATCATCGTCACTTGGGTACGGGCCGCCGAGCGCCAGTGACGGCCCGCGAGGTACGAGCGGCTGCCGGAACCAGTGCCCTTGGGGTAATCGTCGGCCCCTACGGTGGGAATTGCCGCCGTTTTCATTCATCCCGCCCGGGCGGTCATCCTCACTTGGGCACGGGCTTCGCCATGATTTGCCGCTTCGCGGCGTGAATTGCGCTGCGGCGCATAGGGGTACATTTCATGTGCCGTCAGGCACAATTCATGCGCCGCAAGGCGTAATTCATGTGCCGACAGGCACAATTCATGCCGTCAGGCAAATCATGCGCCGACAGGCGCCTTATCAATAATCCAAATTCACCGCGTACTGGGCGTTTTTCTCAATCCATTCCTTTCGCGGCTCCACCTTTTCGCCCATTAAGACGGTGAAGATGGCGTCGGCCCGGAGGGCGTCGTCCATGGTGATGCGGCGCAGGGTGCGGGTGGTGGGGTCCATGGTGGTCTCCCACAGCTCGTGGGGGTTCATCTCGCCCAGGCCCTTGAAGCGGCTGATGTCCACCTTGGCGTCGGGGTTGTCCCCCCGCATTTCGGCGCTGACGCGGTCCCGCTCCTCGTCGGAGAAGGCCACCCGCTGCTGCCTGCCCCGGGTCAATTTATACAGGGGCGGCACGGCGGAGTAGACGTACCCCTCCTCGATGAGGGGCCGCATGAAGCGGAAGAAGAAGGTCAGCAGCAGCGTGCGGATATGGCTGCCGTCCACATCGGCATCGGCCATGATGATGACCTTGTGATACCGCAGGCGGTTCAGGTCGAACTCGTCGCCGATGCCGGCGCCAAGGGCCGTGATGACCGGCTGCAGCTTGTCGTTGCCGTACACCTTGTCGGCCCGGGCCTTCTCCACGTTCAGCATCTTGCCCCACAGGGGCAGAATGGCCTGGAACCGGCTGTCCCGACCTTGCGTGGCGGAGCCTCCTGCGGAGTCGCCCTCCACGATGTAGATTTCCGTCAGCTCGGGGTTATTTTCGTTGCAGTCCCGCAGCTTGTCGGGCATGGCCGCGCCGCCCAGAGCCGTTTTCCGGCGGATGGACTCCCTGGCCTTCCGGGCGGCCTCACGGGCCCGGTTGGCGGTAAGGGCCTTGTCCAGGATGGTGCGGGCGATGGCGGGATGCTCCTCCAGGTACACCATCAGCTGGTCGGACACCAGCTGGTCCACCAGGGTGCGGATGTAGGCGTTGCCCAGCTTATCCTTGGTCTGGCCCTCAAACTGGGCCTCCGTCAGCTTCACGGAGATGACGGCGGTGATGCCCTCCCGGCAGTCCTCGCCGGACACCTTCTCGTCGCTGTCCTTCAGCATGCCGTATTTGAGGCCGTAGGCGTTCAGCACGCGGGTCAACGCCGTCTTGAAGCCCGTCTCGTGCATGCCGCCGCCGGGGGTGTGGATATCATTGGCGAAGGAGACCAGGGTCTCGTTGTAGCCGTCGTTATACTGCATGGCCACCTCGGCGGTGGCGTCGTCCTTGGCCCCGGCGATATAGATCACGTCCTCGTGGAGGGCGGTCTTGTTGCGGTTGATGTAGGTGACGAACTCCCGAATGCCGCCTTCATAGCACATGGTGTCGCTCTGGGGCAGGCCGGGCCGGTCGTCACGGATGGAGATTCGCAGCCCGGCGTTCAAAAACGCCTGCTCCCGCATCCGGGTGTGGAGGGTCTCGTACTCGTATTCCAACGTGTCGAACATCTCCGGGTCGGGCTTGAAGGTGACGGTGGTGCCGGTGTGGTCGGTTTGGCCC
This sequence comes from Oscillospiraceae bacterium, assembly GCA_017412585.1. Classification (GTDB taxonomy): domain Bacteria; phylum Bacillota; class Clostridia; order Oscillospirales; family Oscillospiraceae; genus Vescimonas. The sequence continues at coordinate 2,648 of JAFPXK010000067.1, read as the reverse complement.
ACCACGTGCATCTCCTCGGTGATGTGGCCCCGGGAAAAGGCCATCTGGTAGATTTTGCCGTCACGGTGTACCTGCACGGTGAGCCATTCCGACATGGCGTTCACCACGCTGGCGCCCACGCCGTGGAGGCCGCCGGACACCTTGTAGCCCCCGCCGCCGAACTTGCCGCCGGCGTGGAGCACGGTGAACACCACCTCCAGGGCGGGCCGCCCCGTCTGGGGCTGGATATCCACGGGGATGCCCCGGCCGTTGTCGGTGACGGTGATGGTGTTGCCCGGGTTGATGGTGACGGTGATGTCGGTGCAGTACCCCGCCAGGGCCTCGTCGATGGAGTTGTCCACGATCTCATACACCAGATGGTGGAGGCCGCTGGCGCTGGTGGAGCCGATGTACATGCCGGGCCGCTTCCGCACGGCCTCCAGGCCCTCCAGCACCTGGATTTCCGAGCCGCCGTATTCCGCGTCCACGGCGGTGGTCTTTTCCATTTCCAAACTCTCGCTCATAGTATTTCTCCTTCTCCGCTGCGGCGAAGCAGCGTTTGGGCATTCAGCTGGGATAGATAAATGATCTGCTTGTGGTAGGGGTGGTCGCAGAGGATGAAGCTGCGGGGAATGTCCTCGCAGGCGCTCTGCACCACGCCGTCCTCCTCCGCCAACCGCAAAAAGGCCCGGGTGTCACGGGCGGTGGAGGTGTTGTCCAGGTCAAAGATGCCGATGATGCGCTTTTTCTCCAGCATCACGTTCTGGCCGATGTGGAGGTAGCCTTTCACACCACCGCCCCCTCTCGGATATGAAACACCTTGCCCCCCACCAGGCTTTCCAGCCGGTCGGCCTCGCAGCAGGTAATCAAAATCTGGCCTCCTGCAATGCGGTTTAAGACAAATTCCTGCCGCTGGGGGTCCAATTCCGATAACACGTCGTCCAATAGCATGACGGGGTGTTCTCCGAAGGTGTTTCTATGGATTTCCCGCTCTGCCAGCTTCAGCGCCAGGGCCGCCGTCCGCACCTGGCCCTGGGAGCAGAACTGCCGGGCGCTGCGTCCGTTGACGGACACCTCAAAATCGTCCTTGTGGGGTCCGGAGAGGCACAGGCGGCTGGCGATCTCCGCGTCATAATGGCTGCGCTGGTGGGCGGTGAGGGCATTATATATGGTGTCCGTGGGGGCCAGGGGGTGGTCAACGGTGGACACGGTGCGGTATTGCAGGGCAAGCTGCTCCCGGCCGCCGCTGCACTGGCTGTGGGCCTGGGCGGCGTACTCGTTCAGGGCAGCACAAAAGCGGGCGCGGTAATGGATCAGCACCGCGCCCACCTGGCACAGCCGCTCATTGAACTCCGGCAGCGTGTCGATAAGGCCGGGGTAGTCCTGGCTGTCCCGCAGGATACGGGTCTTGTGGTCGTAGAGCCGGGTGTACTCGCTGAGGGCCTCGGCGTACCGGGGCCGGAGCTGGCAAAGGCTCATGTCCATAAACCGCCGCCGTGCCGCCGCCCCGTCCCGGATGAGATACAGGTCGTCCGGGGAGAAGTACACCGTCCGCAGCACGTCGGAGAGGGCGGCGCCCGTCTTGGCGGCCACGCCGTTAACGGTCATTTTCCGCCGCTTGCCCCGGTGGAGCTCGATGCGGGTCACAAAGTCCCGCTCCCGGCTGTGGACGCTGCCCTGCACCAGGGCGCTGTCGCTGTCAAAGCCCATCAGCTCCCGGTCAGACCGGGCTCGGGGGCTCCTGCCGCAGCTCAGGAAAACGCAGGCCTCCAGAAGATTAGTCTTGCCCTGGGCGTTCTCGCCGTAAATCACGTTGCTCCCGCCGTCAAAGGTGACGGTCTGTTCGCCGTAATTCCGCCAGTGGGCCAGGGTCAGGCTGTCAAGGCGCATAGCTTACGGTCAGCTCCCGTCCGGCAAAGGCTACCACGTCGCCGGGGCGGATCTTTTTGCCCCGCTGGGTGCAGATTTCGCCGTTGACGGCCACCTGCCCCTCCTGGATCAGCACCTTGGCCTCCCCGCCGGTAGCGGTGAGGGCGGCGAGCTTCAGCAGGTCCTGGAGCTTGATGTATTCCGTTGTGATGGGAATTGTGGTCATAGTGTTGTTCCTCTAATGAATACCGAAGAATGAATCATAAAGGTATCGGTTCTCTCCGTAGGGCGGGACCTATGTGTCCCGCCTTGCACGGCGGCGGATATATAAAAGGTATCGTTGGTTCCCGGTGGGGGGTCGATGCCGTTCACCATCCATCCACCCCTGGCAATCATCGTCACCTGGGCACGGGCCGCCGGGTCGTCGGCCCCTACGGCGGAAATTGCCGCCGTATGCCATTCATCCGGCCATGGCGGTATTTGCCACCTGGTCTCGGGCGATTCGTGAATCGCCCCTACAATGTAACCGCAGGTATCGTTTATCTCCGTAGGGGCGCTTCATGAAGCGCCCGCCTGCACGGTGACGGTGATATTAAAGGTATCGTTGGTTGTAGGTGGTTTCGGTGTTCTCCGTAGGGGCGGGGCTTACCCCAAGGGCACTGGCTCCACCAACTGCTCATTCTTCGCAGGGTGTCGCTGGCGCTGCTCCGCCCTCTTTTCGTTCACCACCCGTGACATCGGGCGGAGCAGAGCCCCGCCCCTACGAGCTTGTCGCCCCCTCATCCGGCGGCTTCGCCGCC
>JAFPXK010000066.1 GCA_017412585.1 Oscillospiraceae bacterium | reverse complement strand
TGTGTCCCGCCAACCCCGCCCCCAACCACCGCCAACCCCGGCTGAACGGCACGCGGCAACGATCCCACCGTAGGGGCCGCCGCTCCGGCGGCCCTGCCTTCCCCCTGGGGGGAAGGTGTCGGCGCAGCCGACGGATGAGGGGGCGACGAAGCACGCATTTTCGTGATGCCATGCCTGCGGCATAGTAGCGAAATATCTCGCTTACGCGAGATGTTATATTTTCCGCTTGTGCGGAAAGTGATATTGCTCCTTCGGAGCAGTGATATTCTATTCGCCTCAAAACTGGGCGAAGCCCAATATCACTCGGCGTTAGCCGAATATCACTGCGCAGCAATATCACTCGCCGAAGGCGAATAGAGTTGAAAAAAGCAGCCTCACGGCTGCCTTTTTCATGGTACGGGTAGTGGGACTCGAACCCACACGCCTCTCGGCACAGGAACCTAAATCCGGCATGTCTACCAATTCCATCATACCCGCGTATCGCCACACAGTATACCACACCTTCCCCGCCACGGCAAGGGCAATGCAACGAAAAAACAGCCCCGGGCACAGGCCCGGGGCTGTCATCCGTTATGCGCTTTATTCCTTGTCCCCGGCAGACGCTTCCTCCGCAGGCGTTTCCTCCGCAGGCGCTTCCTCTGCAGGAGCGTTCTTCGCAGGCGCTTCCTCCGCAGGCTTCTCCTCCGCCTCCTCCGGCATGGGCACCGGCTGGGAGATCATGCTGATCTTTTTGGCGGGGGCCTCGATGGTGTTGGGCTGGGAGGGGCGGAAGGCGTTTTTGCTCACGCCGAAGTAGTCGTCCACCGTCTCCGGGTCCTTCCCCTCGATAATGGCCATCATCTCCTGGCCGGTAATGGTCTCCTTCTTCAGCAGGTAGGCCGCGATCTTGTCCAGCAGCTCCCGGTTCTCGCTCAAAATGGCCTTGGCCTCCTCGTGGCACTGGCGGAGGATCTTGATGGTCTCCCGGTCGGCGGCGGCGTAGGTCTCCTGGGCGCAGGTCATGGAGTAGCCCCCGTCCAGATACTGGCTCTGGATGGTGCCCAGGGCCATCATGTCGAATGCCTCGCACATGCCGAACCGTGCCACCATGTTCCGGGCCAGCTCCGTGGCCCGCTCGATGTCGTTGGCGGCGCCGGAGGTCATGGTGTGGCACACCACTTCCTCGCTGGAGCGTCCTGCCAGCAGCGTGCGGATCTCCGCCAGAATGTCCTCCCGGGACATGAGGAACTTCTCCTCCTCCGGCAGGTGCAGCGTGTAGCCCAGGGCCCCCTGGGTGTGGGGCACGATGGTGATTTTGGAAACGGGCTGTGCGTTCTTCTGCTTGGCGGCCACCAGGGCGTGGCCCACCTCGTGGTAGGCGATGACCCGCTTTTCCTCCTCGGTGATGACGCTGCCCTTCTTCTCCGCGCCGGCAATCACCACCTCAAAGGACACCAGCAGGTCCTCCTGGTTCACGGCTTTCCGGCCCTTGCGAACGGCCCGCAGGGCGGCCTCGTTCACCAGGTTGGCCAGGTCTGCGCCCACGGTGCCGGCGGTGGCCTGGGCGATCTTCTCCAGATCCACGTCCTCCGCCAGATGGATGTTCCGGGTGTGTACCTGCAGCGTGGCCAGGCGGCCTGCGAAGTTGGGCCGGTCCACGGTGATCCGCCGGTCGAACCGTCCCGGCCGCAGCAGCGCCTTGTCCAGCACCTCGGGCCGGTTGGTGGCGCCCAGGACGATGACGCCCTTGCTGGGGTCGAAGCCGTCCAGCTCGGCCAGGAGCTGGTTCAATGTCTGCTCCCGCTCGTCGTTGCCGCCGAAGCGGCCGCCGTCACGGCTCTTGCCGATGGTGTCGATCTCGTCGATGAAGATGATGCACGGGGCCACCTTGGCGGCCTCCTTGAACAGGTCACGGACGCGGCTGGCGCCTACGCCTACGAACATCTCCACAAAGTCGGAGCCGGAGATGGAGAAGAACGGCACCCCCGCCTCACCGGCCACGGCCTTGGCCAGCAGCGTCTTGCCGGTGCCGGGGGAGCCCACCAGCAGCGCGCCCTTGGGCAGCTTGGCGCCGATGGCGGTGTACTTCTGGGGGTTGTGGAGGAAGTCGATGATCTCCTCCAGGCTCTCCTTGGCCTCGTCCTGGCCCGCCACGTCCTTAAAGGTGACGCCGGTGGACCGCTCCATATACACCTTGGCGTTGCTCTTGCCCACGTTGCCGATGCCGCCGATGCCGCCGCCGCTCTTGCTGATGAAGCGGAACAGCAGCATAAAGCCTCCTACCATGATGATGGCGGGCAGGATATACAGCACCATGAACTCCAGCAGCGGGCTCATCTGGGCCTTGTAGTAGCCGGTGTATTCCACGCCGTGCTCCTTCAAAAGGGGCAGCAGATCGTCGTCCTGGAGCGCCGTGGTAAATAGCGTCAGCGGCGTATCCTCCGTGTTGGTGTAGCTCTTGGGCTCTGTGTCGCTGCCGGGGGTCTCGTCCTCGGTGTACACGTAGCCCTCCACGGGCTTTACGTAGATCACGCCGTCCCGGAACAGCACGCTCTTGGCGTTGTCCTCCTCCACCATGGTGATGAATTGGCTGTATTTCACCTCATGGCTGGTGGATTTGTTGGCGGTGTTCTGGCTGTACGCGCCGATGTAGTTCATGATTACCGTCACCACGATGGCCCAGGCCACCAGGGTCACCACGCCGCGCATGCGGCTGTTTTTATTGTTATTGTTCTGGTTGTTCTTGTTGTTTTGGTCCTGATTCACGGTCTAACCTCCTTTTCATGGGGTTCCCGGCCAGTATAGCACATTTCCGCCACCCCCACAAGCACGGCGTACCGTCATTTTCTGTAAAATTTCTATGAAGGACGGCGCAGCCCCCGGTTGGATTACTTTTCCCTCCGCCGGGGTAAACTCACGGTAAAATCGGTGGGGAGGTGAAGCGAATGAATCCCTGGGCCGCCTTTTTCCTGGGCCTGCTGCTGGGCGGCGTCACCGGCGTGGTGACCATGTGCCTGTGCATCGTCAGCGGCTGGAACGACCGCCATCTGGAATAACGCAACCGGCCCGCCGCTCCGGGATAATACAATCCCAAAGCGGCGGGCGGTGGTTACATAATTTTGCTACTATATATAAACGTTGAAAACCGCTTTTATGTTCATGAAGTGTTAACGGAAATAGGAGCACTGCCGTTCAAGACCGGTGGATCGCTCAATAAGAGCGCCAGTGCCGGCGGCAGTACTCCTACGGTTAAGATGATACTGCAAAAGGTACTTGATGTCAAGGGTTAGGGTGTGTCAATGGTGTGTCACCGGATTATTTCCACTTCCACTCCGTGACCTCCGGCAGATCCACGCCGTACTGGGCGATATACTGCCGGTGCTCCACCAGCTTGTCCTCCATCTGCTGCACCAGGTACGCGCCCCGGTTGCCCAGCTGGGGCAGGTTGTAGATGGCGGCCATCACCAGGTTGAAGCGGTCGATCTTGTTCAGCACCCGCATGTCAAAGGGCGTGGTGATGGTGCCCTCCTCGATATAGCCCCGGACGTGGATGTTCTTGTTGTGCCGCTTGTATGTCAGCTCATGGATCAGGCTGGGATAGCCGTGGAAGGCGAAGATAATGGGCTTATCCCGGGTAAAGAGCAGGTCGTACTCCTGCTGGCTCATGCCGTGGGGATGCTGGGTGTCGCTTTGCAGCCGCATCAGGTCCACCACGTTCACCACCCGGATCTTCAGCTCCGGGAAGGCGTCCCGGAGAATGGTCACCGCCGCCAGGGTCTCCAGGGTGGGGGTGTCGCCGCAGCAGGCCATCACGATGTCCGGCTCCTGGCCCTGGTCGGTGCTGGCCCACTGCCAGATGCCGATGCCCTGGGTGCAGTGCTTCACCGCCTGCTCCATGGTCAGCCACTGGGGCCGGGGGTGCTTGGAGGCCACGATGCAGTTCACGTAGTTCCGGCTGCGGACGCAGTGGTCAAAGCAGCTCAGGAGGCAGTTGGCATCCGGCGGCAGATAGAGGCGCACCACGTCCGCCTTCTTGTTTACCATGTGGTCCAGGAAGCCGGGGTCCTGGTGGGTAAAGCCGTTGTGGTCCTGCTGCCACACGTTGGAGGCCAGCACGTAGTTCAGCGAGGCGATATCGTGGCGCCAGGGCAGCTGGCTGCACACCTTCAGCCACTTGGCGTGCTGGGAGAACATGGAGTCCACAATGCGGATGAACGCCTCGTAGGAGTTGAAGAAGCCGTGGCGGCCGGTGAGCAGATAGCCCTCCAGCATGCCCTGGCACACGTGCTCGGACAGCATGGAGTCCATCACCCGGCCGTTCTCGTCCAGGTGGTCGTCGGTGTCGTACACGTCGCCGTTCCAGGCCCGGTCGGTGACCTCAAACACGGGGGTCAGCCGGTTGGAGGTGGTCTCGTCGGGGCCGAAGGAGCGGAAGTTGCGCTCCTTTTCGTTCAGCTTGTAGATGTCCCGGACGAACTTGCCCAGCTCCGCCATGTCCTGGGCTTCCACGCTGCCGGGGAAGGGCACCTCCACGCCGTACTGCCGGAAGTCGGGCATCCGCAGGTCACGCATCAGCTGTCCGCCGTTGGCGTGGGGGTTGGCGCCCATGCGGCTCTTGCCCTTGGGGGGCAGGTCCCGCAGCGCCTGCACCGGGGCGCCGTCCTTGTCGAACAGCTCCTCCGGCCGGTAGCTCTTCAGCCACGTCTCGATCTGCCGGATGTGCTGGGCGCTGTCGGGCTGGATGGGCACCTGGTGGGCCCGCCAGTAGTCCTCCACCTTGGCCCCGTCCACGTAGTCCGGGCCGGTCCAGCCCTTGGGGGCGCGGAGGACGATCATGGGCCACCGGGGCCGGTCCTTGCAGCCCTCCTCCCGGGCGGCCTTCTGGTAGCGGAGGATCTTCTCGATGCACTCGTCCATGGTGTCCGCCATCAGCCGGTGCATCTTCTCGGGGTCGCTGCCCTCCACGAAATGGGGCTCCCAGCCGCAGCCCAGGAAGAACTGCTCCAGCTCCTCATGGGGGATCCGGGCCAGCACCGTGGGGTTGGCGATCTTGTAGCCGTTTAAGTGGAGGATGGGCAGCACCGCGCCGTCGGTCTCGGCGGAGAGGAACTTGTTCAGCTGCCAGGAGGTGGCCAGGGGGCCCGTCTCCGCCTCGCCGTCGCCCACCACCGTGGCGGCGATGAGGCCCGGGTTGTCGATCACCGCGCCGAAGGCGTGGGCCAGGGAGTAGCCCAGCTCGCCGCCCTCGTTGATGGAGCCGGGGGTCTCCGGCGCCACGTGGCTGGGGATGCCGCCGGGGAAGGAGAAGCGCTTGAACAGCCTCTGCATGCCCTCCCGGTCCTGGCTGATGTCGGGATACACCTCCTGGTAGCTGCCGTCCAGCCAGTCCTGTGCCACCATGGCGTTGCCGCCGTGGCCGGGGCCGGAGATGTAGATCATGTCCAGGTCAAATTCCTTGATGGCCCGGTTCAGATGGGTGTAGATGAAGTTCTGGCCCGGGCAGGTGCCCCAGTGGCCCACGATCTTCTTCTTGATATGCTCGGCGGTCAGCGGCTGCTCCAGCAGGGGGTTGTCCAGCAGGTAGAGCTGGCAGGCGGTGAGATAGTTGGCAGCCCGCCAGTACATGTCCATTACCCGCAGCTCCGCGTCGGTAGCCGGGGTGCGCGTCAGCTTTGACATAGCGTGTCCTCCGTTTTTTGTAAATGGGCGGTCTGTGCCGCCACATAGTATTATATCCCATCCCGGCGGATTTTTCCATCACCTTTTCCATAATAAACCATGAAATTTTCCCGCGAAAAGGGTCGCCCCTTGCCTTTTTCCCAAATTTTCCGCAAATGGCTTTTCCTTGTCCCGCTTTTATGGTATACTACTATGAATATCGGCAGTTGCCCCCCGGGGCGCTGCGCCACATCTATCTATGACCTTGAGGTATGCGTATGAGAGAAAAAGACACCGCCCGCCCCGATCTCACGCCGGAGGCCGACGGCATCATCGAGGGCCGCAACGCCGTCATTGAGGCCCTGCGCCTGGGCACCCCCATCGACAAGATCTATCTCATGAAGGGGGACACCGACAAGACCCTGGGCCACATCGCCTCCCGCGCCCGGGCCGCGGGCATTGTGGTGGTGGACGCGGACAAGCGGAAGCTGGACGCCATGTCCCGCACCCATTCCCACCAGGGCGTCATCGCCCTGGGCGCCGTCCGGGAGTACGTCACCGTGGAGGCCATTCTGGAAGCCGCCGCCGCCAAAGGGGAGAAGCCCCTGGTGGTGGTCTGCGACGAGATTTCCGACCCCCATAATTTAGGCGCCATCCTCCGCACGGCGGAGTGCGCTGGGGCCCACGGCGTCATCATCCCCAAGCGCCGCAGCGCGGGCCTCACCGCCATCGTGGCCAAGACCTCCGCCGGCGCCGTCAGCTACGTGCCAGTGGCCCGGGTGGCCAACGTGGCCGCCACGCTGAACGACCTGAAAAAGCAGGGCCTCTGGGTCTTCGGTACCGCCGCCGACGGCGCCACCTCCCTCTATGATGCCGACCTGAGGGGCGGCGCCGCCATCGTCATCGGCTCCGAGGGGGACGGCATGACCCGCCTGGTGGCCGAGACCTGCGATTTCCTGGTCAGCATCCCCATGAAGGGCCGCATCTCCTCCCTCAACGCCAGCGCCGCAGCCGCCATTTTGCTGTATGAGGCCGTGCGCCAGCGTTTATAACAACGCCTGTCAAAAAACATTTTGAGGTAATCCATGGGCAGAGAGCAGGACAAAGAGCTATATGAAACCCTGCGCCGCACCGGAGAGCTGCTGCAAAACGTCCGGCCGGTGGAGGGGGAGAGCTACACACTGGAGTCGATTTTGGCGGAATTCGGCTCCGGTGCGGCGGAGCCTGCCCTGACCGGCGATCTGCCCGCCGATGCCGCCGAGCTGTACGCCCCCCGGCAGGAGGAGACGCCCCCTGTGGAGGACGCCGCCGTGGCGGATAAAAAAACCCTCCGCTCCCTGCTGCGCTTTCCCCACCGCCCCGCCCGCCCGGCGGAGCCGGACGAGCCGGAGGAGCCGGACGAACCGGAGGAGCCGGAGGAACCGCCCGCCCCCGAAACCCCTGCCGACCCCGAGGACATCCCCGACCGGGTCCGCATCCGGGACGTGATGTGGGACACGGTGGACAGCGCCATGGCGGAAAATGAAGACGGCATCCTGCCGCCCCGGGAGCCCCTGTGGCAGCGCCTTGGCCGCCTGCTTGCGCCGAAAAACGATAAACAGGCCCAGGCCCGCGATCCCCGGGACACCGAGGAGCTGTGGGCCCCCGCCCCCCGGCGGGAGGCGCCCCTGCCCCCGGAGCCTGAGCCCGACGACGCCCTCCGCGTGGAGCGCCGGCAGTTGAAGCACCTGCGCCGCTTCACCCTCCTGGCCGCCGTCCCCGCCCTGTGCCTGTGCGTGTTGGCGGTGCTGGAGGCCTTCTCCTGGCTGCCGGATATCTGGTGGGATGACGACGTCATCCGCTGCGCCACCCTGGCCGCCGCCCTGGTCATCACCGCCCTCCTGAGCCCCGACGTGTGGCGCGCCGCCTTCGCCGGGCTGAAAAAGGGCCAGTTCCGCTGCGAGCTTGCCGCCGCCGTGACCACGGTGGTCACCGCCGCCGCCTGCATCGGCGGCGCCGCAGGCTTCGGCATGGGCCAGTCCCCTGCCGCCGCTGCCGCCGCGGTGCTGTCCTGGCTGTGTCAGTGGGGCATCCTCCTGCGCACCTCCGCCCGCCGCCAGGCCTTTTACCAGGCCGCCGTGGGTCTGACGCCCCCCTACGTGGTGGGGCCCACCGCCGCCGGCGCCTGCAAGCAAAAGGGCACCCTCCACGGGTTTTACCACCTGTCCGACCGGCCTGACCGGCCCGCCCGGTGGCAGCGGTACACCGTGCCTATGCTGCTGCTGGCCGCCACGGTGCTCTCGCTGCTCACCTGCCTGACCCACCACGCCATGTACCGCTTCCTGTGGGTGTGGTCCACCATGCTGTGTGCCTGCGTGCCCCTGGGCATGCCCCTCTTTTTCACCCTGCCCATGGCCTGGCTGCAGCACCGTCTCAGCCGCAGCGGCGTGGCCCTGGCGGGCTATGCCGGGGCCCGGGCCGTCAGCCGCGGCCGCCGCCTGGTGGTCACCGAGGGGGACCTGTTCCCTCCCGGCACCGTGGCCTTCAACGGCTACAAGGTCTTCGGCGAGGAGCGGCTGAAAATGCTGTCCTATGCCGCCGCCGTGTCCCATGCCGCCGGCAGCAGTCTCTACCCTCTGTTTGCCCAGCAGCTGTCAGGGGAGGGGGGCTTCCGCTCCCAGTGTGAGGACCTGCAGTATTATGAGGATGGCGGCGTGGGCGGCACCATCCACGGCGAGACGGTGCTCATGGGCAGCGCCTACTTCATGCGCCGCCGCCACGTGGCCCTGCCCCACGATCTGAAACTGCAAACCGGCGTTTTTCTGGCGGTGGACGGCGTGCTGTGCGCCATCTTCGTCATCAAATACCAGCCCTCCCGCAACGTGGAGTGGGCCCTCCGGGCGCTGAAGCGCGCCCGCCTCCGGCCGGTGCTGGCGGTGCGCAGCGGCAACGTGACGCCCCGGCTCCTCAAGCGCAAATTCGCCGTGGACGCCCATCCCATTTACCCCGACGTGTCCACCCGCCTGGCCCTGTCCGACACGGTGGAGAGCCGGGGCGACATGGCCTGCGCCCTGGTGTACCGCGAGGGCCTCATGCCCCTGGTGGAGGCGGTGGTGGGCAGCAAGCGGCTTCTCACCGCCTGCCGCGTGTCCTCCGTCCTGGGCCACCTGGCCGGCGTCACCGGCCTGCTGCTGACCTACTACCTGGTCTCCGTGGCCGCCTTTGCCACCCTCACGCCCCTGCACCTGCTCTCCTTCGCCCTGCTGGGCCTGCTGCCCACGGTGCTGGTGGCGGGTCTGGTACGCCATTTTTAACAAATCCCACAGCCATGATTGGTGAATAGTTCTAAAAATCGCGCCTTTCCGAAAAATAATGTTGTCAGCCCCGGGAAAGTGAGATATAATTCCTATGTTGAGCTTTTAAGGTGCGGCACAATGCCGCGCTGATGAAATGAAGGGAGATACACCACTATGACCGCTAATGACATTCGCAATGTCGCGCTGCTGGGCCACGGCGGCTCCGGCAAGACCTCTCTTGCAGAGCAGATGCTGTACATGACCAAGGGCACCGACCGCCTGGGCCGCCCTGCCGACGGCAACACCGTCTGCGACTACGACGCCGAGGAGATCAAGCGCCAGATTTCCATTTCCCTGGCCTTCGCCCCCGTCAAATATAAGAACGTTAAGATCAATCTGATGGACGCCCCCGGCAACTTCGACTTCGCCGGCGAGGCGGTTTCTGCCCTCCGTGGCGCCGAGTGCGCCGTCATCGTGGGTGCCGCCAAGGACGGTCTCAGCGTGGGCATGGAGCGCACCTGGAAGATGCTGGGCAAGAAGCCCCGCATGATTTTCATCAACCGCGTGGAGGAGGCCAACGCCGACTATCAGGCCTGCTTCGACGCCATCCATGCCAAGTTCGGCACCGCCATCGCCCCCATCGTGGCCCCCGTCATCGACAATAACAAGGCCGTCACCGCCGTGGTGGACCTGCTGCACAACAAGGCCTACAACGCCAAGGGCGAGTGCCCCATCCCCGACCAGGTGGCCGACGAGGTGGAGACCCTCCGGGCCGAGCTGATGGAGGCCGCCGCCGGCGCCGACGAGGAGCTGATGGAGAAGTTCTTCGAGACCATGGAGCTGTCCGCCGAGGATATGGCCAAGGGCCTGAAGATCGGCGTGCGCGACGGCAGCGTCTGCCCCGTGCTGTGCGGCAGCGCCGTCACCGGCATGGGCGTGGAGATGCTGCTCCAGACCATCGTGGACCTGGTGCCCGTGGCCACCGATATGCCCGCCGTCCCCGCCAAGGATGATAAGGATAACGACATCCAGGTGGCCTACGATCCCAACGGCCCCACCGCCGCCATCGTGTTCAAGACCATTTCCGACCAGTACGGCAAGTATTCCATGATCAAGGTCATCCGCGGCAAGGTCACCAGCGATATGTCCCTCTATAACCCCACCACCAACAGCACCGAGAAGCTGGGCCGCCTGTACGCCATGAAGGGCAAGAAGGGCGAGGAGATCAAGGAGATCTGCTGCGGCGACATCGGCGCCATCGGCAAGATGGACAAGGTCAAGACCGGCGACACCCTGTGCGACGGCAAGAACGTGGTGGTCTTTGCCCCCATGGCCTACGTGGCTCCCTGCTATGAGCGGGCCATCTCCCCCAAGGTCAAGCAGGAAGTGGAGAAGATGGGCACCGGCCTGAACAAGCTGAACGAGGAGGACCCCACCTTCCACGTCACCAACAACGCCGAGACCCACCAGACCGTCATCGCCGGCGCCGGCGATATCCAGATCGACGTGCTGTGCGCCAAGCTGAAGTCCCGCTTCGGCGTGGACACCGAGCTGGCCACCCCCCGCGTCCCCTATCGTGAGAAGATCCGCTCCCGCGTGGAGAAGCGCGGCCGCTATAAGAAGCAGACCGGCGGCTCCGGCCAGTTCGGCGACGTGGTCATCACCTTCGAGCCCCAGACCGAGCAGGAGGATATGATTTTCGAGGAGGCCGTGTTCGGCGGCTCCGTGCCCAAGAACTACTTCCCCGCCGTGGAAAAGGGCCTGCGCAAGTGCTGCCTCAGCGGCGTGCTGGCGGGCTACCCCGTGGTGTTCCTGAAGGCCACGCTGACCGACGGTTCCTACCACCCCGTGGACTCCTCCGATATCGCCTTCCAGCTGGCGGCCGGCCTTGCCTTCAAGGACGCTCTGCCCGAGGCCAAGCCCGTGCTGATGGAGCCCATCGGCGAGCTGAAGGTCACCGTGCCCGACAGCTTCGTGGGCGACGTCATGGGCGACCTGAATAAGCGCCGGGGCCGTGTCATGGGCATGAACCCCACCGGCGACGGCGAGACCGTGCTGGAGGCCGAGGTGCCCATGGCGGAGATGACCTCCTACGCCATCGACCTGCGCTCCATGACCCAGTCCCGCGGCACCTTCACCTTCTCCTTCGTGCGCTACGAGGATTGCCCCGCCGCCGCCCAGGAAAAGGCCATCGCCGAGGCCAAGGCCATGCAGGAGGCCGAGGACAAGTAATCCCCGGGTTATCCATTCATTTCCATATCAAAAAGGCCGCCCCCACGGGCGGCCTTTTTCCGCCTTCCCCCACGGGCGGCCTTTTCCTGCCTTCCACCCACGGGCGGCCTTTTTCCGCCTTCCCCCTGGGGGGGAAGGTGTCACGGCCTGTGGCCGTGACGGATGAGGGGGCGACACCGCACCCCGACCCCGGATAAATGGCACCCGGCAACAATACCCCCCGTAGGGCGGGACTACCCCAAGGGCACTGGCTCCACATACCGCTCATGCTTCGCGGTGTGTCGCTGGCGCTACGTGTCCCGCCAACCCCGTCACCGCCAACCCTGGTTGAATGGCACCCGCCATCGCCACCCACCGTAGGGGCCGCCGCCTACCCCAAGGGCACTGGTTCCGGCAGCCGCTCGTACCTCGCGGGCCGTCACTGGCGCCCGGCGGCCCACACCCCCGCCGGACAGATGCCCCCGGGATGGCGCCCCCCAGCCCACA
>JAFPXK010000065.1 GCA_017412585.1 Oscillospiraceae bacterium | reverse complement strand
TCCGCCGGCATGTACCTGGAGAAGAAGGGGTACGAGAACTACACCATCCTGGAGAAGAACGACCGGGTGGGCGGCAAGTGCTGGTCGCCCCACTACAACGGCCGGCGCTACGAGATGGGCGCCATCATGGGCGTGCCCTCCTACTACGCCGTGAAGGACGTGGAGGATTTCTGCGGCATCACCCACGACGGACCCAAGCTGAACCGCAACTACAAGGACAAGACGGGCAAGGTCATCGAGCCCTTTGAGCCCAAGAAGAACATTCTCAAGATCCCCCGGCTGCTGAAGATGAAGAAGCAGCTGAAGGTGTTCGGCGAGCTGCTGGAGACCAAGTACAAGGGCTACGATATCAACGGCCACCGGGGCGTGGCGGAGGGCCGGTACGACGGCTTTGCCGTGACGCCGGGCCGTGAGCCAGTCCAGGGCGAGAACCCCAACCTGAAGGATCTGTGCCTGCCCTTCAGCGAGTTCTGCCGCAAGAACGGCGTGGAGCTGGTGCAGGACATCTGGATCGGGCCCTACACCTCCTTCGGCTACGGCTATTTCGACGAGATTCCCGCCGCCTACGTGCTGAAATATCTGGACTTCCAGACCACCATGAACTTCGTGAAGGTGAACCTGTGGACCTGGAAGGAGGGCACCCAGTACATCTGGGAGCAGCTCAACGCCCATCTGAAGAACCCCGCCCGGCTGGGCAGCGCCATCTCCGCCGTGGAGCGCCGGGACGGCAAGGTGTACGTCACCGTCAACGGCCAGGTGGAGGAGTATGACAAGATCATTGTCACCGCGCCGCTGTATGTGCCCAACAAGGAGAGCCGCAGCGACGGCCTGGTGGGCATGGTGGACTACTTCGACGCCCGGGAGGACGAGAAGGCCCTGTTCAGCAAGATCGACTACGAGCGCTACGACGTGCTGGCCGTGGAGACCAAGCCCGAGGATCACCCGGAGATCAGCTACTACGTGTTCGACAACATGGTGAAGGAGCGGCTGGGCCACCTGATGGTGTATTACCGCCGGTGGAAGGACACGGTGGACCAGGTCATCACCACCTACGCCCTGCGCAAGCACAAGGATATGGCGGAGGTGCCCTACGACAAGTGCCGCCAGATGGTGCTGGACGACCTGAAGACCATGCGCAACCCCGCCTCCAACGTGATCAACGAGTGGTCGGTGTACTACTTCCCCCACGTCTTCTCCGCCGACTATGCCGACGGCTGGTACGACAAGGTGGAGGCCATGCAGGGCAAGTACGACACCTTCTACGCCGGCGAGATCATGTCCTTCGGTGACATGGACGAGACGGCGGAGTACTCCCGCGAGCTGGTGGAGCGCTTCTTCTAAACTCACTTATTTGAGGGGCGCGTAAATCGCGCCCCTCCTTTTACTTGTTCTGCCATGGTGACGCCGTGGGGAACGCAATGAAAGAGGGAACGAACATGAAATTTTACCGAGACCACTATGACGTGATCGTCATTGGCGGGGCTCTGGCGGGCTTGAGCGCGGCGCTGATGCTGGCCGACAAGGGCAAGAGCGTGCTGGTGCTGGAGCGCCACAATCTGCCCGGCGGCCTGGCCACTAGCTACGTCCGGGGCGGCATCGAAATCGAGGCCACCCTCCACGAGATGATGTCCATCGGCGAGAAGAACAACCGGCTGAAGGTGGGCAAGTTCTTCGACGATATGGGCGTAGACGTGGAATGGCTGAAAGTCCCCGAGGCCTACCACGCCTCCCTGCCGGGGCTGGAGGTGACGCTGCATCCGGGGCTGGAGACCTTCGCCCGGGAGGTGGACGGCGCCGTGCCCGGCACCTACGACAAGGTGCTGGCGGTGCTGCAGCTGTGCGACCGGGTGTTCAACAGCGTGAATGAATTGAGCATCCACCCCATGAGCAAGCCCCAGATGCTTTTGAAGCACCCCGACTTTGTGAAGACCGCCGGCTACTCCACCCAGGAGGTGCTGGACACCTTCGGCCTGCCCCAGAAGGCGTTGGATTTGCTGGCCCCCTACTGGATTTACGTGGGCACCGGGTTCCGGGAGTTGCCGTTTACCATCTTCTCCGTGCTGATGGCGGACTACGTGGGCTACGGCTCCTACATCCCCAAGAAATTGAGCCACGAGATGAGCCTGAAAATGGCGGAGCGGGCGGAGGCCATGGGCGTGCAGATCGAATACCGCCAGCACGTGGACAAGATTCTGGTGAAGAACGGCCAGGCCTACGGCGTGCGCACCGCCCGGGGCGACGAGATTTACGGTGACTACGTCATCTCCTCCGCCTACCCCAACAGCGTGTACACCCACATGATCGAGCCGGCCGACGCGGTGCCCCCCGAGGCCATCAAGATGGTGAACGGGCGGCGGCTGAGCCTGACGGCCTTCTCGGTGGTGATGATTCTGGACAGGCCTGCCGAAGAGCTGGGCATCAAAGATTACAGTGTGTTCCGGGGCGACACCATGGACACCGACAAGCTGTATGGCGAGCTGAAGGGCCTGGGGCCCTACCGCTATCTCACCTGCATCTGCCACAACCTGGGCAACCCCGGCGTGACCCCGGAGGGCACCTGCTCCTACTCCATCACCACCCTGCCCCGGGTGGATGGGTGGAAAACCGTGTCCGCCGATGAGTATGACAGGGTGAAGCATCAGGTGGCCCGGCAGATGATCGACACCATGAGCGAATATCTGGGGGTCAACCTGCTGGATCACATTCTGGAAATCGTCATTGAGACCCCCATGACCGTGGCCCACTACACCGGCATGTGGAACGGCTGCATCTACGGCTACGCCCACACCATGGCCGACCACATCGTGGCCCGGCTGCAGACGGCGGAGGCGGAGCGGTTTATCCGGCATCTGGAGTTCTCCGGCGCCCACCAGATCAGCGGCGACGGCATGGGCCCCGCCGTGACCAACGGCCGCAAGGCGGCGAAAAACGTACTGGACACCATGGCAGAGGAGGCGGCGAAATGAAGGTAAAAGGCTTTTTGAAGGACGTGGGCGGCGCGTCCCGGGTCACCAAGGCCCGGCTGGCGGCCTTTGCCCAGGCGTCCTCCACCCCGGTGCGCACCGACCCCATCGGCGACGTGGCCCGGGAGTGGCACCCCGGCAAGCTGGACATGGTGGTGACGGAAATCCGAGCGGCCTCCAAGACCGCCAAGACGGTGCGGTTTGAAAAGGTGGGCGGCGGCAAGCTGCCTCCCTTCTACGCGGGCCAGTTCATGGTGGTGGACTTCCCCATGGGCGACAGCCTCATTTCCCGGCCCTACTCCATCTCCTCCGCCCCCTGGCAGGCACGGCAGGAAAAGGGCTTTGTGGAGATCACCGTGCGCCGCTCCCGTGGCGACGGCTTTATCTGCGACCACATCAACGACAACGTGAAGGTGGGCGACACCTTCCGCTGCCTCATCGGCTGCGGCCAGTTCTACTATGAGCCCCTGCGGGACGCCAGGCATGTGGTGGCCCTGGCCGGCGGCGTGGGCATCACCCCCTTCGCCGCCATGGCCCGGGAGGTGGCCCACGGCACGCTGGATATGGATCTGACCATTCTCTACGGCTCTGTGGCCTCCGACGACATCACCCTCCGGGATGAATTGGCGGCGCTGGAGGGCGAGCACGTCCACATCGTCCATGTGCTGTCCGGCGATGAGCCGGACTGGCAGGGCGAGCGGGGCTTTTTGACGGCGGAGCTGATCCGCAAGTATTCCGCCCCCGACACCACCTATTTCATCTGCGGCCCCCAGGTGATGTACCGCTTCCTCCGGGAAGAGCTGAAGAAGCTGGATATCCCCCGGCGGCGGGTGCGATTCGAGGTGTTCGGCCAGGCCAAGGACATCACCGTCTTCCCCGGCTATCCCCAGGAGTGCCGGGATAAGACCTATCAGCTCACCGTGCGGCGGGGCATTCACGAGGACGTGATCCCCGCCAGGGCCACGGAGAGCCTGGTGGTGGCCCTGGAGCGGGCGGGTATCCGCATTGAGACCGGGTGCCGCAGCGGCGAGTGCGGCTTCTGCCGCACCAAGGTGCTGTCGGGCAGCGTGTACGTCTGCCCGGAGAACGACGGACGCCGGGCCGCCGACAAGGATTTCGGCTACGTCCACGCCTGCGCCGCCTACCCCACGTCGGACGTGGTGATTAAGATACCGATTGAATAAAAAATGCCCTGCGTCCCGAAAGGGGCGCAGGGCAATTCATGGCGAAGCCAAATCATGCCGCGAAGCGGCAATTCACGACGGCGCAGCCGTCAAATCATAAAAACAGACGGGTGCGGTGTAGGGGCGGACGTAACACGAAGCAGCCCTGCGGCGTACCCGCCTGGTCTATGGAGAAACGATATGTCAATCAAAGTGAAGAAAGCCGTTTCCGTGGCGCTGCTTTTGGCGGCAATGATTTGGAACTGTGTCTGCCTTGTCGGAATGCTGCCATACGCGAAATGGCCGTTTTCCCTGCCCGTCGGCGCGGCGGCGGTTGCTGTAGCTCTGCTACCCGCCGGGAAGAAGGAGAAGGCTTTTTCCGGCGCGACAGTCTCAATGCCGTATGCGTGGGGTGCTTCGGTTCTCGCCTGCCTTATGCGCCTACTGTAGGGTGAGACGCCCACCCCCAGGGGAAGGTTATTCCATAATGCGCAAAACCGGCACCGCTCTGTAAGGCGCGGTGCCGGTTATCGTCTGTGGGGTTTCAGTCATCCCCGCCTCTGAAGTCAAACAGCTTTGCGGGGTTGATTTGCAGCGCGTCGCTGATGGCGAATACCACGTCCAGGGAGACGGCGCATTGGGCGGTTTCGATCCGGCTCATGTGGGTGCGGCTGACGTTTACCTTTTCCGCCAGTTCACTTTGGGACAGGCCCCGCTCCTTGCGGTAGTAAGCAATATTCAGGCCAAGGTACCTGTATTTGTCATAAAGCTCCATCTGCATGCAACCACCCCCCCGCCTATTGTACAATCTTCCCCTCACTGGTTGCGACAACTTAACAAGTATTATATGCAACTTGACATGTTACATTTGCGGTGTTATACTGCAAATACACATTTCGGCACGATCCGTGTGTCAACGTCATATTCAGGAGGAGAAGACTATGAAAAGCAAAACCACTGCATTGATCCTTTCCGTTCTCACAGGCGGACTGGGCATCGACCGCTTCTATCTGGGCTACGGCGGCATGGGCGTGCTGAAGCTGCTCACCGGCGGCTGCTTCGGCGTGCTATGGATTCTCGACATCATCAACATCGCCACCGGCAAGCTGCTGCCCGCCGACGGCTCCGCCTACACGGACGATTTCTCTGCCGCCCCCGCCCAGCCCGCCGCCGACCCCTATCAGGAGCTGGAGAAGCTGGCCAAGCTGAAGGAGCAGGGTGTCATCACCCAGGAGGAGTACGAGAAGCTGCGCGCCGAGAGCGTGGCGAAGCTGTAAGGCGGGGGCGCGTATGGAAGAGAGGTTGAAAAAGCTGCCGCTGCGGTATATCGGCATGGCAGCGTTTCTTGCCGTGGCTGTTTGGTGTCTTCCTGGAGATGTTTCCTGGATAGCGGATGTGTTTGACCCGTTTGAGTATTACTCTGTATTTGATAGAATTTCCGCCATACTATACCTCGCATGGGATGTCTTTTACATGATTTTGGCAATTTCGCTTTTCCTTGGGAGCCGCGGCATGGCTTTAACGGGTATTATAGGTTATATCGCTTGTGATACCCTTGATTTTATAATTGGTTTATTGCTTTTCATTGGGTTTATTCGTTGGGCTGATAACCCGCCTATGTGGCTATTAGCTTACTGCTTGACGGGCCTTGTCACAATAGGCGATTTCGCTCTGCTGCTGTTTATCTTGATAAAGAAGAATCCCCGATGGATGACTATGGGCGCCGCGGCGTCCGTGTGTGTCATGCTGCGTGTGTGCTTTGTGGGGCTGCAAGGCACATTTTACTATGGCGAATTCGACATTTCCCTTCGCACTGTTATTTGCTGTCTGCTGCTCGCCCTTGCCGTTTTCTGCACCGCCTGTGCCATCGGGCAGGGGGTTTTTGAAAAGAAAATCCGGCCCGCGATGCCGGTTAAGTCTCCCGCGCCCGCCCGGAAGGGTGGCGACGTGGTGAGCCGTCTGGCCTCGCTGAACGAGCTGCGGGAAAAGGGTATTATCACCGACGAGGAATTTGCCGCGAAGAAAAAGGAGCTGCTGGGGCAATAAGTCCATGCACCATAGCGGGCTGTCCACTTATCGAAAAGTCATTCCCTGCCACACGTAAAACAGCACCGTGCCGCGAGGCACGGTGCTGTTTTTTGCTTTATGGGGTGGGGGATTTCACAGCGATTACTTGCTGTTCTTCTCCTCGCCGTAGGTCTTCTTGGCCTCGTTCCAGCCGGCCTTCAGGCTCTTGAAGCCGGCGGACAGCACGTCCATCAGCTCATCGGCGGCCAGGTTGGCGGTGTTCTGGAGTTGGGCGGCGGCGTCCTTCAGCACGGCCTTGGCGGCGCTGATCTTCTCGTTGACCTGATCGCCGTCCAGGTTCAGCTTGTCGGCCACGGCGTCGATGACCTCCTCCACCTTGGCCTCCTTGCTCTCGGCGGCCTTGATGGCAGCCTGGGCGGCAGCCAGACGGGCGATGGGCACGCGGAAGGGGCTGCAGGAGACGTAGTCCAGGCCGGCGTTGTGGCAGAATTCCACGCTGGCGGGGTCGCCGCCCTGCTCGCCGCAGATGCCCAGGTGCAGGTCGGGACGGGTCTGACGGCCCAGCTTGGCGGCCATCTTCACCAGCTTGCCCACGCCGTCCTGATCCAGCTTGGCGAAGGGATCGTTCTCGTAGATCTTGCGGTCGTAGTAGGCGCCCAGGAACTTGCCGGCGTCGTCACGGCTGAAGCCGAAGGTCATCTGGGTCAGGTCGTTGGTGCCGAAGGAGAAGAACTGGGCCTCCTTGGCAATCTCGTCGGCGGTGATGGCGGCCCGGGGAATCTCAATCATGGTGCCCACCAGGTACTCCATCTTCACGCCGGCGGCGGCCAGCTCCTCATCGGCGGTCTTGCAGACCACGTCCTTGACGAACTTCAGCTCCTTCACCTCGCCCACCAGGGGGATCATGATCTCGGGGACCATGTGCCAATCGGGGTGACGGTTCTGGACGTTGATGGCGGCGCGGATGACGGCGCGGGTCTGCATCTCGGCGATCTCGGGATAGGTGACGGCCAGACGGCAGCCGCGGTGACCCATCATGGGGTTGAACTCGTGGAGGCCGGCGATGATGGCCTTGATGTCGGCCACGCTCTTGCCCTGGGCCTGGGCCAGCAGTTCGATGTCACGCTCCTCGGTGGGCACGAACTCGTGCAGAGGAGGATCCAGGAAGCGGATGGTGACGGGGCAGCCCTCCATGGCCTCATAGATGCCCTCGAAGTCGCCCTGCTGCATGGGCATCAGCTTGGCCAGGGCGGCCTTGCGCTCTTCCACGGTGTCGGCGCAGATCATCTCGCGGATGGCGGCGATGCGCTCACCCTCGAAGAACATGTGCTCGGTGCGGCACAGGCCGATGCCCTGGGCGCCCAGGGCGCGGGCGCGGGCGGCGTCGGCGGGCGTGTCGGCGTTGGTACGGACCTGGAGGCGGCGATACTTGTCGGCCCAGTCCATCACGGTCTTGAAGTTGCCGGATACGGTGGCCTCCACAGTGGGCAGGGCGCCGTCATAGATGTTGCCGGTGGAGCCGTCCAGGCTCAGCCAGTCGCCCTCGTGGTAGGTCTTGCCGGAGAGGGTGAACTGCTTATTGGCCTCGTCCATCACGATGGCGGAGCAGCCGGACACGCAGCACTTGCCCATGCCCCGGGCCACAACGGCGGCGTGAGAGGTCATGCCGCCGCGGACGGTCAGGATGCCCTGGGCGGCCTTCATGCCCTCGATGTCCTCGGGAGAGGTCTCCAGACGGACCAGGACCACCTTCTCGCCCCGCTCCGCCCAGGCCTTGGCGTCCTCGGCGGAGTAGACGATCTTGCCGCAGGCGGCGCCGGGGGAGGCGGGCAGAGCCTTGCCGATGGGGGTGGCCTCCTTCAGGGCCTTGGCGTCGAACTGGGGATGGAGCAGGGTGTCCAGGTTGCGGGGGTCGATCATGGCCACGGCCTGCTGCTCGGTGATCATGCCCTCGGCCACCAGGTCGCAGGCGATTTGCAGAGCGGCGGAAGCGGTGCGCTTACCGTTGCGGCACTGGAGCATATACAGCTTGCCGTGCTCCACGGTGAACTCCATGTCCTGCATGTCGCGGTAATGGTCCTCCAGAATGTGGCAGACCTTGACGAACTCCTCATAGGCCTCGGGGAACTTCTCGGCCATCTCGGAGATGGGCATGGGGGTGCGCACGCCGGCCACCACGTCCTCGCCCTGGGCGTTGGTCAGGAACTCGCCCATCAGCTTCTTCTCGCCGGTGGCGGGGTCACGGGTGAAGGCTACGCCGGTGCCGCAGTCGTCGCCCATGTTGCCAAAGGCCATGGACTGGACGTTGACGGCGGTGCCCCAGGAGTAGGGGATGTCGTTCTGCCGGCGGTAGACGTTGGCGCGGGGGTTGTCCCAGGAACGGAACACGGCCTTGATGGCCTCGTAAAGCTGCACCTTGGGGTCGGCGGGGAAGTCGGAACCGATCTGCTTTTTGTACTCGGCCTTGAATT
>JAFPXK010000064.1 GCA_017412585.1 Oscillospiraceae bacterium | reverse complement strand
GAAGGTACCCCAGTGCGCACACTGGGGGGGATGAGGGGGCGATGACCGGGAACTTCCCGGGAAAACTCGTGCTCTCGTTGCGGCAAACCGATTTCCAGACCCTTCGGGCCATGAAAATCGGGCCGCTGCCTTGCGGCGGGCACGCTTCATCCGCCATACCCCAAGGGCACTGGCTCCACAATCCGCTCGTACCTCGCGGTGTGTCGCTGGCGCCGGCGGCGCTGTGCCCGCACGCCCCCTCATCCGTCAGCTTCGCTGACACCTTCCCCCCAAGGGGAAGGCGGGGCGATTTTTATTACCTTTTCCCATTCATCCGGCCCCGGTGGTGGGCGTTACCCGGTCGCGGGCGATTCGTGAATCGCCCCTACGATACAACAGTCATCGGTTCTTTTTGTAGGGGCGCTTCAGGTCGCGCCCGTTTGCGCGGCGGCGGTACGGGCCGCCGTTTCCCTCCGCCGTTTTGCGTCCTCGTTTCCCCCTTTTTCGCCCGCTGTTTTCCTTTTTCTTCCTTTGTCGCAGGGCGTTTGTAACGTTTTCATAAACATTTTTACCCCCTTCTTGCATTGGAAAAATCCGGGTGATATACTGTCACACTGAAATGTTATGAAATCGAGAAAGGAGGGGATGCGGATGCCTGCCTTCAGCGTAAAGAAGCCGCTGACCGTCTTTGTGGCGGTGCTGGCCATCATCGTGCTGGGCGTGGTGGCGTACATCAAGATGACGCCGGACCTGCTGCCCAACATGGACTTCCCCTATGCCATTATCGTCACCGCCTACCCCGGCGCCAGCCCCGAGAGCGTGGAGCAGGAGGTGACCGGGCCGGTGGAGCAGTCCATGGCCACGCTGGAGCACATCAAAGAGGTGACCTCCACCAGCAGCAACAGCGTGTCCATGGTGGTGCTGGAATTTGAAGAAGGGGTGAACATGGACACGGTGGCGGTGGACATCCAGCAGAAGCTCTCCGCCCTGTCCGGCCAGTGGAGCGACACCGTGGCCACCCCCTACGTGATGAAGATCAACCCCTCCATGCTGCCCGTGATGGTGACCGCCATCAGCTACGACGGCAAGGACGTACACCAGGTCAGCGACTTCGTGGACGAGACCCTGGCCCAGAAGCTGACGGGCGTCACCGGCGTGGCCAGCGTGGACATCAACGGCACGGTGGACCGGCAGCTCCACGTGATCCTTGACCCGGAGAAGCTGGACAGCGTGTCTCAAACCGTGTACGACGCGGCGGCGAAAAAGCTGGATGCGGCCCAGAAGCAGCTAAACGACGCCAAGGCACAGCTCACCGCCGCCCAGAAGGCCCTGGCCGAGGGCAAGGCGGCCGCGGCGGACGGCATCGGCGACGGCGTGGTGTCCGCCATCAAAAAGGCCCGCAGCGCCCTGCCCGACTTCAGCGCCCCGGCGGGGGGCGCCACCACCGGCACCGATCTCCCCGATCTGGGGCCCCTGCCGGAGAATCCCGCCGACTGGCCCGACTACTTCAGCCAGATCGATCCCCAGCAGTGGACGGACCGGATCTCCGCCCTTTCGGCCCAGTTGGAGGCCCTGCAAAAGGCCATGACCGACGCATCCAAGGCCATGGAGAGCCTTACCGACACCCTGAACAGCGACCGGGAGCTGAACAAAATCGGCTCCCAGCTCTCCCAGGGCGTGGGGGGCCTTTTGGACGCGGTGACGCTGCTAACCAAGTCGGAAATGCAGCTTGACACCGCCATGACCACCATCGACCAGGGCCTTGCCGCCCTGAAGGACACCCGGGAGGACCTGGAGAGCCAGACCGACGTGGGCGGCATGCTGAGCATGAGCACCCTCTCCGCCCTTTTGACGGCCCAGGACTTCGCCATGCCCGCCGGCTACGTCAGCGACGAGAGCGGCGTGCAGTACATGGTGTCGGTGGGCGACGCCCTGGCTTCGGAGGAGGAGCTGCGGACGCTGGTGCTGTTCGACCTGGGGCTGGAGGACGTGGCCCCCATCCGGCTGGAGGACGTGGCCACCGTGTTCGTGGCCGACAACAGCGCCGAAATCTACACCAAGCTCAACGGCGAAAACGGCGTTATCGCCTCCTTTACCAAGCAGTCCAACTACGCCACCGCCCAGGTCAGCGAGAATCTGGCGGCGCGCTTCGCCGCCCTGGAAAAGGAATATCCCGGTCTCCATTTCGTGCCGCTGATGGACCAGGGGGACTATATCCACCTGATCGTGAACAGCATTTTGTCCTCCCTGCTGTGGGGGGCGCTGTTCTCGGTGGTGGTGCTGTTCCTGTTTTTGCGGGACTGGCGGCCCACGGTGATTACCCTTGTCTCCATCCCGGTGAGCGTGATTTTCGCCATCGTGCTGATGTATTTCAGCGGCGTCACCATCAATATGATCTCCCTGTCCGGCCTGGCCGTGGCGGTGGGCATGCTGGTGGACAACTCGGTGGTGGTCATTGAAAATATCTACCGCCTGCGGGCCAAGGGCTACACCGTCATCCAAGCGGCGGTGTCCGGCGCGGGGCAGGTGCTGGGGGCCATCACCGCCTCCACCCTCACCACGGTGTGCGTTTTCCTGCCCATCGTGTTCGTGGAGGGCATCACCAAGCAGCTCTTTACCGACCTGGCCCTGACCATGTGCTACTCCCTGCTGGCGTCCCTGCTGGTGGCGCTGACGCTGGTGCCCGCCATGGCCTCGGGGCTGCTGCGCCGGGAGCACACCGTGAAAAAGGGCGTGCTGGACTACGTGTATCCCGCCTATGAAAAGGCTCTGCGCTTCTCCCTGGACCACAAGGCCGGGGTGCTGCTGCTGTCGCTGGTGCTGCTGGTGACCACCGGCTTCGCCGCCGTGCAGCGGGGCTTCACCTTCATGCCCGACATGGACATGAACATGATCAACGTCACCGTCACCATGCCCGAGGACGCGGACATGGCCCAGGCCGTGGCCCTCACCGACGAGGTGAGCCAGCGGGCGCTGGCGGTGGAAAACGTGGAGACCGTGGGCGCCATGATCGCCTCCGGCGGCGGCATGATGGGCGGCATGACCGGCGGCGGACAGTACAACGCCACGCTGTATATCACCCTGCCCGAGGGCAAGAGCGGCAACGCCGCCGGCCGGGCCATCGAGGCCGCCTGCCAAGACCTGGACTGCACCGTGTCCGCCTCCGGCGCCATGGCGGGGATGGACTTCATCACCGGCAGCGGCATCGGCGTGAACCTCTACGGCAGCGACATGGAGACGCTCCACGACGCCGCCACCGCCCTGGCACAGCGGATGGCCCAGGTGGACGGTGTGGCCTCCGTGTCCGACGGCCTGGAGGACGCCGCCGCGGCCCTCCACATCGCCGTGGACCGGGAGAAGGCCATGGCCCACGGCATGACCGTGGCCCAGGTGTATATGAAGATCGCCGCGGCCCTGCCCTCTACCGTCACCGGCGCTGACGTGACATTGGACGGAAGCAAAATGGGCGTGGTCATTGAGGGCCTGGAGGCCGACCGGGTGACGGTGGAAAACCTGCTGGATTTGACCATCACCCCCGACAGCAGCCTGTCGGCCATGGCGTCCATGGGCAGTTCCTCCGCCGGGAGCGCCATGTCCTCCATGGCGAGCATGATGGGCGGCGGCTCCTCCGCCGATATGAGCAGCATGATGGCCATGATGGGCGGCTCCGGCTCTGTGAGCGGCAGCTCGTCTGCCCTGTCCGGCGCCGCCGATGACAGCGGCGACGGCTCATTCCGCCTGGGGGACGTGGCCACGGCGGAAAAGACCGTCAGCCTTGCCACCATCCGCCACGACGAGCAGCGGCGGTACGTCACCGTCACGGCCCAGGTGGCCGAGGGGCGGAACGTGACCCTGGTCACCGCCGCCGTGCAGCGGGCCGTAGGCTCGCTGACGCTGCCGGACGGCGTGACCCTGGCCTACTCCGGCGAGAACGAGCAGATCATGGAGGCCATGGAGCAGCTGATGCTGATGCTGCTTTTGGGCGTCATCCTGGTGTATTTCATCATGGTGGCCCAGTTCCAGAGTCTGAAATCCCCCTTCATCGTCATGTTCACCATTCCCCTGGCCTTCACCGGCGGCTTCATGGCCCTGCTGATCGCGGGCATCGAGATCAGCGTGGTGTCCCTCATCGGCTTTGTGATGCTGGTGGGCATCATCGTGAATAACGGCATCGTGCTGGTGGACTACATCAACCAGCAGCGCATCGCCGGCATGGCCCGGCGGGACGCCATCGTGGACGCAGGCGTCACCCGCATGCGGCCCATCTTTATGACGTCGCTGACCACCATTTTGGGCCTTATCGTCATGGCCCTGGCCCGGAACGTGGGCACGTCGCTGATGCAGCCGGTGGCCCTGGTGTGCATCGGCGGACTGCTGTACGCCACGCTGATGACCCTGTTCGTGGTGCCCTGCATCTACGACATGATGAACAAAAAGGAGCTGCGCCACGTGGACGAGGCGGAGCTGCGGCAGGTGGAGGAATAAGCGGCGAAGGGAATACCGATCTGTCCGTAAGGGCGGGGCGCTGCCCCGCCCTTGGCGGAAATCATCACCTCGCTGCGGGCGATTCGTGAATCGCCCCTACGGTAAAATCACAGGCATCGGTTCTCTTTGTAGGGGCGCTTCATGAAGCGCCCGCTTGCCCGGCGGCGGAGATGATGAAGGGTATCGTTGGTTGCGTAGGGGCACAATATTGGCCCGCCTTCCCCTTGGGGGGAAGGTGGCGCGGCCTGTAAAGGCCGTGACGGATGAGGGGGCGATGCCCCGCCCGCCTACCGTAAGTTGCTGCAAAATCGCCCCCTCATTCCCCCCAGTGTGCGCACTGGGGTACCTTCCCCCCGAGGGGGAAGGCGGGGCGGTTTTTTGTTACCTCGTGCCATTCAACCATTCGTGGTGGTTATCGTTACACGGGCCAGCGGGACACATAGGTCCCGCCCCTACGAACGGTTGTCGCTACCGTGTGCCAATCATCCACACCCGGCGGAAATCGTCACACGGGTAGGGCGCGACGACCCGCCCGCCTGCCGCTCCTCGTCCGGTCTTGACAGAAACCCCCCGGCGCTTTCGCGCCGGGGGGTCGTTATGCCATCTATGTCACCGCCCCTGGGGCGGTTTTTTATTTTACTGCTCGGTCTCGATGACGCCGTAGCCGCCGTTGTTGCGGCGGTAGACCACGTCGATCTCGTCGGTGTCCACGTTGCGGAAGACGTAGAAGGAGTGGTCCAGCAGGTTCATCTGCAAAATGGCCTCGTCGGCGGTCATGGGCTTGACGGCGAAGCGCTTGGTGCGCACCACGTCGAACTCGGTGTCCTCCGCCACATCAAACTCGGCGGGCACCTCGCTGACCAGCGCCTCGGAGCGCAGGTTCTTGGCCAGGCGGGTCTTGTTCTTGCGGATGCGGCGGTCGATGAAGCTGACGGCGGCGTCGATGGCGCCCCGCATATCGCCGTCGGGGTCCTCCTCCTGGGCGCGGAACAAGGTGCCGTTGGCGGCGCGGATGGTCAGCTCCACCACGCAGCGGTTCTTCTTCTCCACGGCAAAGGTCACAAAGGCGTCTGCCTCCTGGGGGAAATACTTGTCCAGCTTGCTGATCTTCTTCTCGGCGTAGGCCTTGATGGAGTCGTTGAGCGTGACTTTCTTGCAGGCGAATGTGAACTTCATATTGATGGCTCCTTTCCTCTGGGTAGGTCAGGCAGGGGTCGGAGAGGAGATTCCCCTCATCCCTGTGACGGTATTCTATCACATTTGCACAGTTATGTATAGACTGTCATTCATATTTTAGAGAAAATTAACAATTTCGGCGGCGCCGCTTTTGGACAGGCCCTATACCCCCGTCAAATCAAAGGGGGGCGTGTACTCCTCCCGGGCGGAGGTGCGCTCCTGGGTGAAGCCGTTTTCTATGCCACAGTTTTCCATATATGCCACGGCGGCCCGGTACTCCGCCGCCGTCACGTGGCGGGAAAGGGTCCCCGTCAGCCCCGGCCGGGGGGTGTACTGGGCCATGAGGGAGAACAGCACCTCCCCGGGGGCGAAGCGGCGGGAGACGTAGTCGATGACGGCCCGGGTGTTGTCCAGGTGCCCCGGCAGCACCAGATGGCGGATGATGACGCCACGGCGGAGGAGGCCGTTTTCGATGACCGGCGGGCCGGCCTGGGCCACCATGGCCTCGATGGCGGCGGTGGCCACGTCAAAATAGTCCTCCGCGCCGGAGAGGCCCCTGGCCAGGGCGG
The DNA here is from genome assembly GCA_017412585.1 of Oscillospiraceae bacterium. Lineage (GTDB taxonomy): Bacteria > Bacillota > Clostridia > Oscillospirales > Oscillospiraceae > Vescimonas. The sequence continues at coordinate 6,908 of JAFPXK010000064.1, read as the reverse complement.
CGTCGGCGTACTTCAGGTCCGGCAGCCACACGTCCACCGTGTCCTTCAGGGCCCGCACCGTCTCCAAGCGCTCGTAGCCGCCGCAGTTATAAACCACCGGCACCGGCAATTTCGGCGTCAGGGCCGGGAGGATCCAGGGCAGGAAGTGGGTGGGGGTCACCAGATTGATATTATGGGCCCCCTGGGCGATCAATTCCTCAAAAATCTCCCGCAAGCGGGCGGTGGAAATCTCTTTTCCGAAGCCGCCGGCGGAGATGTCATGGTTCTGGCAGTAGACGCACCGGAGGGTGCAGCCGGAGAAGAACACGGCGCCGCTGCCCCGGGTGCCGGAGATCACCGGCTCCTCCCAGCGGTGGAGGGCGGCCCGGGCCAGCCGCACTCCCTCGCCCATGCCGCAAAAGCCCGGCTGCACCGCCCGGTCCACGCCGCAGCGGCGGGGGCAGAGCTGGCAGATCATACCTTGTGGATGTCGAAGTCGGGGCCCAGGTCGCCGCTCATCCAGTGGCGGCGGCACAGGCCGATATACTGGTCGTTGGCGCCGATGACCACCTGGGCGCCCTCCTTGAGGACGTGGCCCTGGGCGTCAAACCGGGCGTTGAAGGTGGCCTTTTTGCCGCACCAGCAGATGGTTTTTACCTCCTCCAGCTTGTCCGCCAGCACCAATAAATGGTAGCTGCCGGGGAACAGCTCCCCCCGGAAGTCGGCCCGCAGGCCGTAGCAGATCACGGGGATGTTGCAGTCGTCCACCAGATGCACCAGGTAGTAGACCTCCTCCCGGGTGAGGAACTGGGCCTCGTCCACGATGATGCAGGCGTATTTCTGCAAGTCGGCGTCGGGCATGGCCTGCATCTCGTGGAAGTAGACGCAGGGGTGCTCCAGGCCGATGCGGGAGTGGACGATATGGTCGCCGTCCCGGGTGTCCATCTGGGGCTTCACCAGCAGCGTGGCCTGGCCCCGCTCCTCGTAGTTGAACCGGGCCATGAGGGCGTTGGCGGTCTTGCTGGAGCCCATGGCTCCGTACTTAAAGTAAAGCTGTGCCATTGTCAATCTCCTTTATCAAGGGGGAAAAGGCGGAGGGCACCGGGTGGGCAGCCCTTTCCTCGGGGCTGCACCACAGCCAGTGGCTGTCGCCGTCTCCCTGTATTTCTACGATATATCCCGTGATTTGCCATGCAATGTGGGTGAATAAATGCTTCCAATGTATCTTTTTCACCCATCGGTGGGGAATGAGGTCATTTTGCAAAAGCCATTCCGCTGCCTGCTGCTCGTCCAGCTCCCCTGCCGTGTGGGGCACCTCCCAAAGGGAGGCCAAAAGGCCCCGGTCGGGCCGCTGCCGCAGGGCGATTTCCCCATTCCGCAGCAGTAAAAAGGCGGTGAGGGTCTCGGTTTTCCGGGTGGTTTTTTTCACCCGGACGGGGAAATCCTGCTCCCGGCCCTGGGCGTGGGCGGCGCAGAAGGACGCGGCGGGGCAGCTTTCGCACAGAGGGCGGCCGTGGCTGAGGCAGACGGCGGCGCCCAAATCCATCAGGGCCTGGTTCATGTCGCCGGGCCGGTGGGGGGGCAGCACCTCAGACAGCCAGCTCCGCATTTTGGCCCGGGCGGCACCGTCCAGCACGTTGCCCTCCCAGGCGGTGAGGCGGCTCAGAATCCGCAGCACGTTGCCGTCCACCGCCGGGTAGGGCTTTTGGAAGGCGATGGATAGGATGGCCCCGGCGGTGTAGTCGCCGATGCCGGGCAGGGCGGCGATGGCCTCATAGGTGTCGGGGAAGACGCCGCCGTGGCGGTCCATAATCTCCCGGGCGGCCTTTTGCAGGTTCCGGGCCCGGCTGTAATAGCCCAGGCCCTGCCACAGCCGCAGCACCTGCTCCGTGTCGGCTGCCGCCAGGGCATCCACCGTGGGGAAGGCCGCCATAAACCGGAGAAAATAGGGCTCCGCCGCCGCCACCCGGGTCTGCTGCAGCATGATCTCCGACACCCAGGTGCGGTAGGGCGACACCTGCCGCCGCCAGGGCAGGTCCCGGCGGTTTTCATCGTACCACCCCAGCAGCGCCGCCGGGAGCTGCTGCAGGGGGGCGGGGGCGGTCACGGCGTAAACCGGGCGGCGTAGCCGCACCGGCGACACAGCTCCTCCACCGCCCGGCGGCGGGAGAAGCCGTCGTAGATGGCTTTCGCCCGGGGGCTTTGGAGAATGGCAGACAGGGGAGTGGTGAAGATATTGCCCAGGGCCATGACGCCCTGGCCGTCCAGGCAGCAGGGCACCACCGTGCCGTCACACAGCACGGCGATCTGCCGCCGCAGGCCGTAGCAGAAGGTGACGTTTTGCAACGGGGCGTCCGGGGCGGGCCAGTCAAATTTAGGGGCACGCTCCAGATAAAGGCCGGGGCCCAGGCGGCGGTTGCCCAGGGGGTCGGCGGGGAAGTTTTCCACATCCTGTCCGGATTTTTCCGATAAAAAGCGGTAAATCATCTGATTTTGGGCCTCCTTGCCCCCCTCGTTCCACAGCCGCAGGGCGCAAAGGCGGCCCTCCCCGGCAAAGGCGGCGGCAAAGTTCCACACGCCGTTTAGGTATTCCGCGGCGTCGGTGCCGCCGTTGCCCTCAAAGGAGTGGAGGGACACGCTGACCTTGCGGAGGGCCGGGGCGGCCAGCAGCGCCGGGCAGCGGCGGGGGAGAAGGGTGCCGTTGGTGGTGAGGCAGACGCGAAAGCCCTGTTCATGGGCGGTTTTGAGAACGTCCTCCAGGTGGGGGTGGAGCAGGGGCTCGCCCATGACGTGGAGGTAAAGATAATCGGTGTAGGGCCGCAGGGCGGCGGCAGCGGCGGCGAAGTCCGCCACGGTCATAAACCCGGCGGGCCGAGCGGTGCTGGGGCAGAAGTCGCAATGGAGATTGCACACGTTGGTGATCTCCACATAAGCGCGGTTGAACATGGCGGAAGCCTCCTTTCCGGGGAAGATGAATCATGGAGAATTACGGTAGCCGCCGGGGGGATGGATTGGAAATATATGCGCCGAAAATGGCGGCGTTTCTCCGTAGGGGCGCTTCAAGAAGCGCCCGTTCTTTGTCCCGCCTTCCCCTTGGGGGGAAGGTGGCGCGGCCTGTAAAGGCCGTGACGGATGAGGGGGCGATGACCGCCCACGCACCGAAAGTCGCTGCAAAATCGCCCCCTCATTCCCCCCAGTGTGCGCACTGGGGTACCGTCCCCCCAGGGGGAAGGCGGGGCGGTTTTTGTTGCCTTTTGCCATTCAACCGGCGTTGGCGGTGGACGATACCGGGTTTTCAAATGATTTGGCTTCGCCATGAATTGCCGCTTCGCGGCATTGGGTATTCCCATTCTACCATACCGACGCAAAAAAAGAAACGCCCGATTTGGGCGTTTCCTTTTTTTGCTTTCTGCTCGTCGCCCCCTCATCCGTCACGGCCTGCGGCCGTGCCACCTTCCCCCCAAGGGGAAGGCGGGGCTACGTTTTACCTTTTTCTTTTCCTTTTTACCGGCTCTCCCGGTCGTAGGCCACCACCACACGGCGGTTGGGCTCGGTGCCGATGGAGTAGGTGGTGACGCCGGCGGTGTCCTGGAGGGCGGCGTGGATCACGTGGCGCTCGTAGGCATTCATGGGCTCCAGGGTGACGCTGCGGCGGTAGCGGGTGACCTTGCCGGCCACCTTGGCGGCCAGGCTCTCCAGGCTGGCCTCCCGCTTGGCCCGGTAGTTCTCCGCGTCCACCTGGACACGGATGCGCTTCTCGCCCTTGTCGTTGAGGGCGTAGTTGGTGAGCTGCTGGATGGCGTCCAGGGTCTCGCCCCGGCGGCCGATGAGCTGGCCCAGCTTGTCGCCGTCCAGAATCACCTTGTAGCGGCCCTTTTCCATCTCGTAGACCTTCACCTGGGCGTCGGACTCCAGATGCTGCAGCAGGCCCGTCAAAAAGGCGGTGATGCGCTGGGCGTTCTTATCCTCGCACAGGGGCAGATTCTCCTCCGCCGCCGGCTTCACCGGGGCGCTGTCGCCCTTCTCGGCGGGCTCGGCCTTCTTAGGCTCCTGCTTTTTGGCCTCGGGCTTCTTTTCGGCGGGCTTTTTGGCCTCGTCCTTTTTGGGCTGGGGCTGGGCGGCCTTCTTGGGGGCGGCCTCTTTCTTCACAGGCTTTTCAAAGGTGGGCAGCACCACGTCGTCCATGGTGGCCTCGTCGGGGCCGTAGGTGACCCGCACCTTGGCGGGGCTGGCCCCCAGGCCCAGGAAGCCGCTCTTGGCCTGGGCCAGAATCTCCACGGACACGTCGTCCCGGCTCATGCCCAGCTGGGCCAGGGCGTTGGCGATGGCCTCCTCCGTCGTCTTGCCTGTTACGTCGATATAACTCATAGACAAAACTCCTTATTCACTGTAATGGTCTTCGCTGAAGGACCGGCCCCGGGCGTAGGGCCGCTGGCCCACACGGCCGTTCTCATTGGTGCCCGGGCCCTTGCGCTCGGCCTGCTGGGCCTTCTTTTCGGCCTGCTTCTGCTTGATCTTCTTGTCGCCCTTGGCCTGCTCCATCTGGCGGTTATAGTTGGCCATGGCGGCCTGGCGCTTGGCGTAACGGGCCTCCCGCTTCTCCCGCTCCTTGTCGGTCTCCTCCCGGTCCAGGATCTTGTTGAAATACTTGTTCAGCAGCACCTCCTGGATGAGGGAGAACACGGCGTTGGCAATCCAGTAGATCATCAAGGCGGCGGGCAGCATGTAGCCGAACCAGAGGGTCATCAGGGGCATCATGTAGATCATGGCCTTGCCGGAGCCGCTCTGGGCACCCAGTTCGCCCTGCTGCTTCATGGTCACCAGGCTCATGGCAAACTGGGTGCCGGCGGCCAGGATGGGCAGGAGGATCAGGCCCCAGCCGGACCAGCCGGCGTCCTTGAAGTTGTGGATCACGTTGGACACGGTGTTGGCCAGGTCCATACCCAGGAAATTGTAATCCAGGTCGATGAGGCGGTCAAACTTCCCCTGGAAGCTGGCCCAGTTCTCATGGACGAACTTGGCAAGGTAAATCTGCTCGTAGGCCACGGACTGGCCGGAGGTGGCGGTCTCATAGCCCAGGGTCTCGGCCAGGGTGCGGACGCCCTCGATGGCCTCGGTGGACATGGACATGAAGTACCGCAGGGGCACGCGGATGATGTAATACAGCGCAATCAGAATGGGGAAGGGCAGGAAGGACCAGAGGCAGCCGCTCATGGGGTTGATGCCCTCCCGGGCGTACAGGTCGGCCATCTCCTGGTTTTGCTTCTCCTTATTGTTGGCGTAGCGCACCTGGATATCCTTGATCTTGCCCTGCATGCGGTTCATCCGCAGCATGCTCTTCTTGCTCTTGAGCTGGAAGGGCAGGATCACGATCTTCACCACCAGGGTGAACAGGATCAGCGCCAGGCCGTAGGAGCCGGTGACGCTGTAAAACATACGGGTCAGCCACGCGAAGGGAACGCAGATATAGTATCCGATTTGTGCGAGCATAATGGGGTTCCTCCGTTAATTTACTGACTTTTTAAGGGGAAATATGCAGTTTTGTTAAGGAACGGGATCATAACCACCCTTATGAAACGGGTGGCAGCGGAGCAGCCGTCTCGCCGCCAGATAGCTGCCCTTGCCTGCGCCGTACTTCTCGATGGCCTCGCGGGCGTACTGGGAGCAGGTGGGGATGTAGCGGCAGCGGGGCGGGGTGAAGGGGGACACGGCGGTCTGGTAGAACCGGATGAGCATCAGGAGGGCGCGCTTCATGGCCTGTCCTCCACCATGCCCAGCTCCCGCAGGCAGGCCAGATACTGGCCCTCCAGCTTGGCCCAGGGCATGTCGGCGCTGCGGCCCCGGCCCACCAGGATCACGTCGTAGCTGCCGTTGAGCTCCCCGGCGTGGAGCCGGAACAGCTCCCGGAACCGGCGGCGCACCCGGTTGCGCACCACCGCCTTGCCCAATTTGGTGCTGACGGTGACGCCCAGGCGGCTGCGGGGGCGGCCCGTTTTGGCGCAGTACACCACCAGGCCGCTGCGGACGGCGCTTTTGCCCTTGCGGTACATGCGGCGGAAGACGTGGTTTTCCTTCACCGTGCAAGACGCTTTCATGGACTCCTCCTCGTTTCATCGCCCATAGACCAATAGGGACGGCAGAGCCTTACGCTCGTGACGTCCCTGGGGTATCTACGCTATGCGCGACGCATTTTCCGCCGCCTCTTAGTGGCTCAGGCGGATGCGACCCTTGGCGCGGCGGCGGGCCAGGACCTTACGGCCGTTGGCGGTAGCCATTCTCTTGCGGAAGCCGTGCACCTTGGAGCGCTGGCGCTTCTTGGGCTGATAGGTACGGAACATTGCGTGACACCTCCATCTTTTAATAGAATCTCCGGCGGCGATACGCCGCTCTTACTCGACAGCAGAGCCGTGGCCCTGCCGCAGTGGATGAATTTCGGCGCCGAAAACGGCGCAAACGGTATTATACAGGCAAGAAGCGGCTTTTGTCAATGAGTTTTTATGTAAATTTCGTACGTTGTGGGGGAGAAGGGGGACAGTATACAAGATATGGTGGCATAAAAACCGTAGGGGCGATTTACGAATCGCCCGAAGCGCGGTAACGAAAACCGTCAAGGGTAGTTGAATGGTAACGGGTAACGGGCCCCACCGTAGGGGCCGACGACCCGGCGGCCCGCAATACGGTAACGTCCATCGCCGAGGGCGGGTGGATGGTACGCGGTGGCAATAACCATGCACAACCAATCCTCCGTGTATGATGATTGCCTCGTGGCATCGGCGCGCCGAGGTCGTCGCGCCCTACGAAAAACACCGTGCCCATCCACAACCAACGACGCCTTTCCGCAACCCCGCCAACCCGCAAGCGGGCGCTTCATGAAGCGCCCCTACGAAAAAACCGATACCGCCATGATTACACCGTAGGGGCGATTCACG
>JAFPXK010000063.1 GCA_017412585.1 Oscillospiraceae bacterium | reverse complement strand
GAGTGGAAAATCCCTCCTTCTGACTACCCCCGCCGTCAGGCGGGGGTATTTTGTTGGCAGTTGGAGGGATTTGAAGACGAACTCCAATGGCCGGCCCCCAAAGGGGCCGGGCTTGGGAGCAACATGCCGGTGGCATGTTGCGTACGTGAGTGGAAAATCCCTCCTTCTGACTACCCCCACCGTCAGGTGGAGGGCAGATTGTCAAAAAAGCATCGCAGATTTCGCGCCTGCAGGCGCGAACCCTTGCAATAAATTTCTGACGGCGTGTACGTCAGAAATTTCACTTCTCAGGCTACGAAGTGTGCGAATAGTGCGCCGGAGGCGTACTATTCGCGCGCGAAGTAGACTGCAATCCCATTGTCAAAAAACGGCATAGCCGTTTTTTGACAGGCTCGCCCCCGCCGTTCCCCAAATAGCGATTGCCATACCAATAGAATGATGGTAGAATGATTCCAGTGAATCCCGGCTTGACAAATCCCCCTGGTGCGCTTCATCGGGGGGATTTGTGGCGAGGGGACAGAGGAGGAGAGAAAATGGCGAAAGAGACCACCTTTGACAGGCGCCTGGCCCGCCACCGGGCCGAGCTGCAGCGGGTGTACGACGGGCTCTATCACGACGCTGCCGCCTACGAGTATTTCGAGACCATGCTCCGCCGTATGTGGCAGGCGCGCAGCGCCGCCCTGCGGCGGCTGGATGCCAGGCGGGAAAAGGACCCGGACTGGTACCGGGGCCGGGATCTGCTGGGCATGCTGATGTATACCAACGCCTTTGCCGGCACGCTCCGGGGCGTCCGGGAGAAGCTGGACTATCTGCAGGAGGCGGGGATCAACTATCTGCACCTGATGCCCCTGTTGGCGAGCCCCGCCGGCCGCAGCGACGGCGGCTATGCCGTGGCGGATTTCCGCCGGGTGCAGCCTGAGCTGGGCACCATGGAGGACCTTTCCGCCCTGGCGGAGGACTGCCATCGCCGGGGCATGGCGGTGTGCCTGGATTTTGTGATGAATCACACCAGTGAGGACCACGAATGGGCCCGCCGGGCCCGGGCAGGGGAGAGGGAGTACCAAAATCGCTATTTCTTCTATGACGACTGGTACATCCCCCGTCAGTTCGAGCAGACGGTGCCCCAGGTGTTCCCCACCACTGCCCCCGGCAACTTCTCCTGGTGTGAGGAGGCGGGCAAGGTGGTGATGACCACCTTCTACCCCTACCAGTGGGACCTGAACTACCAAAACCCCGTGGTGCTCAACGACATGACGGAGAACATGCTCTACCTCTGCAACCAGGGCGTGGACGTGATCCGCCTGGACGCGGTGCCCTATATCTGGAAGGAGCTGGGCACCAGCTGCCGCAATCTGCCCCAGGTCCACCATCTGGTGCGCCTGATGCGCATGGTGTGCGAAATCGTCTGCCCCGGCACGCTGCTGCTGGGTGAGGTGGTGATGGAGCCCAGCAAGGTGGCCCCCTATTTCGGCACCCCGGAGCGCCCCGAATGCCACCTGCTCTACAACGTCACCACCATGGCCAGCACCTGGCACACCGTGGCCACCCACGACGTCCGCCTGCTGCGGCATCAGCTCTCCCAGGTGTTCGCCCTGCCCAGGGAATACGGCTTCCTCAACTATCTCCGCTGCCACGACGACATCGGCTGGGGCCTGGATTACGATTTCCTCCGCCAATTCGGCATGGCGGAGGTGGGCCATAAAAAATATCTGAATGATTATTTCACCGGCAAATGGCCCGGCAGCCCCGCCCGAGGCGAGCTGTATAATGACGACCCCCGCCTGGGGGACGCCCGCCTGTGCGGCACCACCGCGTCCCTGTGCGGCGTGGAGTCGGCCCGGTACGAGCGGAACGATGAAAAGCTGGCCTGGGCCCTGGGGACGGATCTGATGCTCCACGCCTTCATGTTCACCCTCAGCGGCATCCCCGTGCTGTACAGCGGCGACGAGGTGGCCCGTGAGAACGATTATACCTACCACGACGACCCCCTGAAGGCGGCGGACAGCCGCTATCTCCAGCGGGGCGATATGCAGTGGGACGCGGCGGAGCGGCGCAGCGACCCCGCCACCCCCGAGGGACGGATATTCCTGGGCCTGCGGCATCTGGAGACGCTCCGCGCCTCCCACCGGGCCTTTGACGGCGGCGCTGACGTGTGGCTCGTCAACACTTTTGATGACGGCGTCCTGGGCATCGGCCGCTATCATAAGGGCGAAAAGCTGGTGGCCCTGTTCAACTTTGCAGAGCAGGAAAAGCACGTGGCCGTAGACGAGCTGGGGGACTACCATGACCTGTGTACCGGCGACCACGCGGATAAAAACTGGATCACCCTCCCCGCCGGTGGCTTCAAGTGGCTCCTCTGCGACTTCGGCGAAACGGAATAAAACAGTGCGAAAAAAAGAAAAAGCAGCCCCAACGGGCTGCTTTTCTGCGTGTGAAAAATAGCAAAAATGATTAAAATGAAGCTAAATTAGTGAAATGTATCGTTTTGGCGAAAGCGGTATCATAGCCTTTTCATCATGTATCTTGGCGCATATTCCTTGTATCCATTCTTTGGATAAAAAGAATACGACTCATACCATTGTTCTTTTGGCTCCCCAAGATGCACTCGCGCAACGTTAATTCCTCTCGCCTTCATGGATGCCTCTGCCACGGTCAGAAGCCTTGTTCCTATTCCTGCGTGCTTATTGGCTGCCTTAACATAAAGCCTGTGAAGGAATGCCTCATCTGATTCCCCAATCCTTGAATAACCGATGCACCCTATGACTCTATCATTGGCATCAACCGCAATCCAAAACATGTCCCCACGGTCCAAGTAGCTGCATTTTATATCAAGAAGATCCTCATTTATTCTTGGCTTTCTTCCGAGGGCATCCTTTGCCTGTAAGACCATAAAAATCAAATCGTCCCTGTAGGATTCCTCAAATGGCTTGATATTCATGCTTTTCTCTCCCGATTTGTCAATCTGCATCGCGATTCTTCTTGGCTGTATTAACTGAGGAAACAAGCATTCTGCGGAGAGCCGCACATATGTATGATGGGAGATACCACGTCCGAGGATACGAGGTCTGCCCTCTGCAACAGTTCCAGCCAGTATTCTGTTTCGTAGCACTCTTTCAGAGAGATTTGCAATTTAGCGATGAAATCCGCTCTGCTGTGCGCGTAGTTGGCTTCCCGGATGTTTGCGCCGATGCTGGTTGCTGACCGCTCCAACTGATTGACCAGGGAAGAGTGCCCTTTGATTTGGCTGCACAGCTTCAAAACCTTTACAGCAAAATCTATGGAAAGATCGGAAAGCTTGCTGTTCGCCATGGCAATCACCTCAAAAACGTCTTACTATATATGGAGTGATACAATAGTGAAATCGCGGCTTACGCCGCGGTGAATTTTTCGGGTTTTGCCCCGAAGGTGAAATCGTTTGCTTCGCTCACGGTGAAATGAAATCCGTCCAGCTCCCCGCGGAGCGGGACTTCACCGCGTAGCGAGTTCATCCGCCGCCAGGCGGATTTCACCCGTCCGCAAGGACGGACTTCGTTGAAAAAGCAGTGATTTGGTAGACAAATCACTGCTTTTTCTTGTGGTGCCGGTGACCGGACTCGAACCGGTACGCTGTCGCCAGCGGTGGATTTTGAGTCCACTACGTCTACCAATTCCATCACACCGGCAGATAACTTTGTCATTATACCGTGGCTTGCCCTGAATTGCAAGTGTAAAATTATCGTGAACAGCGGCAAAATCGCAAACAAACCCTACCCAAGCGGCGGAAACTGTGGTATGATATATGCGTATTAGTATGGGCCGAAAGGGGGGTGTTGCCGGTGAAACGGCTGCGATTATTTGCCATGATGGCGCTCTCGCTCACGCTGGCGATGCTGCTTTGCGGCTGCTCCATGGGCGTGTCCGTGGAGGAGCTGTTCACCCTGCCTCAGCTCCCCGAGGAATATGCCGGCCTGTCCCTGGCGCTGGAGGAGCTGCTGGAGAGCGGCTATGAATACGTCACCCCCGAGAGCGGCGAGAATATTGAGCCCATCCAGATGGTGGACATAGACGGCGACGGAGAAAAGAGCGCCGTGGTCTTTCTGCGCCGCAGCGGAGATGAAAACCCTTTGAAAATCTGCGTGCTCGATCCCGACGGCGATGACTATCAGCGCATCTGCACCATTGAGAACCGGGGCTCCGGCGTGGATTGCGTGCTATACCGCGACATGACCGGCGACGGCGCAAAGGAGCTGATCGTGGGCTGGCGCGGCGCCGGCGAGGAGCGCACCGCCACCGTCTACCGGGTGGGCCGGGACTGCATCCCTCTGGTGAGCTGCCCCTATTCCCGCTTTGCCATCATCTCCTATGACGAGAGTGACACCCCCTGCTTGATTTCCATCCATACGGATGAGCGCAAGTCCCTGTCTGGCGACATCTATCAGTGGCGCTCCGGCGTCATGAGCCGCATGCTGCGGCTGAGCCTGGCGGGCACCATTGACGACCTGCGCCGGGGCTCTTTGGTGTGCGGCGTCACATCGGACGGTATTCCCGCCCTGTTTATCACCGGCGTTAACGAGAACAATCAGGCGCTGACCCAGCTTCTGGTGCCGGGGCGCACCTATGAGGAGAGCACCGGGCAGTCGGGCGGCCAGGTACTGCAGCTTGCCCTGCTCTACTCCCCGGCCATGCTGCCGGGCATGCCCTACACCTATTGCGGCCTGGAGCCCCAGGATATTGACGGCGATGGGATCACCGAGATTCCCTGCGCCTCCCAGGGCCAGGAGAGCGTGACCCGCTATTATCCCGACGGCATCCTGGTGGACTGGCTGAAGCCCACCCGCTTTGGCATCGCCTCCGTCAGCGCCGTGACCTATCATTGCGCCGCCGCAGGCTGGTATTTGACGCTGCCCTCCCAGTGGTGGGACGTGGCCTCCGTCACCTCCGCCCATGTAGCCACCGGTGAGGAGCGCGCCGCCCTGACCCTGAACGGCGACACCGTGGCCTACCTCTACACCATCACCAGCGACACCCGGGAGAGCCGCGCCGTCATGGACGACCGCTTCATCATCACCCGCCTCAGCGACACCATCATCGCCGGAGAGCTGACGGACGCCGCCGCGGCCTACGGCGTGGACCAGGAGCTGCTGCGGCAGCACTTCTCCCTGATGGTCCATACCTGGGGCAGCCGTGAAAGGAGTAACGGATGAAAAAAGTTTTGGTTTTGGAGGATGAAGCCGGCATCCGCAGCTTCATCGCCATCAATCTCCGCCGTGCCGGCTACGAGGTCATCGAGGCCGAGAGCGGCGAGGAGGCCCTGGAGCGGCTGGCGCAGCACCGGGATATCCGCCTGGCTCTGCTGGACGTGATGCTGCCGGGTATCGACGGCTTCGAGGTCTGCCGCCGCATCCGCGCCACCGGCTCCAATATCGGCATCATCATGCTCACCGCCCGGTCCCAGGAGATGGACAAGGTCACCGGCCTCATGACCGGTGCCGACGACTACGTCACCAAGCCCTTTTCTCCCGCCGAGCTCACCGCCCGGGTGGACGCGTTGATGCGCCGCAGCGGCGGTGACGCCGCCGAGGAGTCGGCAGAGCTGGTGCAGGGCCCCTTTGCCCTGAATACCCGCTCCCACACCCTCAGCAAAAACGGTCGTCCCATCAAGCTGACCCAGGTGGAATACGCCATTATGAAGCTGTTTATGGAGAACCCGGACAAGCCCCTTACCCGCGAGGAAATTCTGGATATGGTCTGGGGCCAGGATTATTTCGGCGAGGTGAAAATCGTGGACGTGAACATCCGCCGCCTCCGCCTGAAAATCGAGGACGACACCGCCGCCCCCACCTATATCACCACCGTCTGGGGCCTGGGCTACCGCTGGCAGGCCTGAGGCCGCCCCATCATTTTTACCGGAAAGGAGATGACACCCTATGGCCGACCACCCCCGCAAGAAGGGCCTGCGCCGCCGCTGGCTGATCAACAGCATCGTGCCGGTGGTGGTGTTGCTGTTCCTCATCTCCGCCCTGGTGTCCATCGCCTTTGCCGACAACTATTACAGCGGCGCCCGCTCCGCCCTAGAGGCCAAGGTCAACGCCGGCGCCGAGTATTTCAACACCTACGTCATGACCGGCTATGACGAATATTACCGCGGCGCCGCCCAGTACTGCACCACCTTTGACAGCCGGGAGCGGGTGGAGCTGCAGTTCCTCACCGCCGACGGCACCGTGGAGCTCACCACCCGCAGCCTCACCGTGGGCCTGCGCCCCGGCACCTCCGACATCGTGGAGGCCATGCGCACCGGCCAGGTGGGCAGCTTCACCGGCCGTGACCCCGTCACCGGCGAGCGTATCGTGGCCGTCAGCAGCCTTTTGAAGTTCAACGGCACCGTGGTGGGCATGATGCGCCTGGTCACCTCCCTCCGTGACATCGACAACCAGGTGATCATGACGGTCATCATGGTGCTGGCCATCACCTTTGCCGCCCTGGTGCTGATTCTCCTGTCCAGCCTGCTGTTCATCAACAGCGTGGTGGCCCCCGTCAGCGCCGTGTCCGACGCCGCCCAGCGCATCTCCCAGGGCAGCTACGGCATCCAGATCCCCAATACCTACGCCGACGAGATGCACGACCTGGTGGACAATATCAACGATATGTCCGTGAAAATCGGCCGCAACGAGCGGATACAGCGGGAGTTCGTCTCCTCCGTGTCCCATGAGCTCCGCACCCCCCTCACCGCCATCAACGGCTGGGGCGAGACGCTGCTGGGGGACGTGGACGGCGGCAGCGTAGACGGCGATGCCATGCGCCGGGGGCTCACCATCATCTGCAAGGAGTCCGCCCGCCTCACCAACATGGTGGAGGAGCTGCTGGACTTCTCCCGCCTGGTAGACGGCCGCTTCACCCTCCAGGTGGAGCCCACCGACCTGCAGGCTGAGCTGGAGGACGCGGTGTACACCTACCGCGAGCTGTTCCGCCAGGACGGCATCGAGCTGAATTACCACAGCGGAAAAGAGTTTTATGAAGACCCCATCGACGGCGACGGCGAGCGGCTCAAGCAGGTGTTCAGCAACGTGCTGGACAACGCCCGCAAGCACGGCGGCGCCGGCAAGCGCATCGACGTGGCGCTCCACCGCCGGGGCCGGGAGTACGTCATCACCATCCGGGACTACGGCCACGGCATCCCCGAGGACGAGCTGCCCTACGTGAAGCAGAAGTTTTACAAGGGCTCCAGTAAGGCCCGGGGCAACGGCATCGGCCTGGCGGTCTGCGACGAGATCATCCGCCTCCACGGCGGCGCCTTCGACATCGGCAACGCCCGGGGCGGCGGCGCGGTGGTCACCATCCGCCTGCCCATCCCCGACAAAAAAGAGGGACATATCTCAGGCGGAAAACAATAGAACAACTGTTGTATTTTACAATAATATGTGATAGAATTTCCCGAGGAAAGGACTTTTATATATGGAACAGAAACAATCCTGCGCCTTCCGCACCACCATCGGCGGCCAGGCGCTCATCGAGGGCATCCTCATGCGGGGGCCCGATAAGCAAGCCATCGTGGTGCGCTCCAAGGAGGGGCTGGTCACCAAGGTGGAGGACCGCAAGCTGATTTCGGCGCGGTATCCCATTCTGGGCTGGCCCATCATCCGGGGCAGCGCCGTGTTCCTCACCTCCGTCATCCAGGGCGTCAAGGCGCTGATGTTCTCCGCCGACTATTTCCCCGATGAGGACATGGGGGAGCCGGACAAGCTGGACAAATGGCTGGAGGCCCACGTCCCCGCCGAGAAGCTGCAAAGCGTCCTCATCGCCGTGTCGGTGATTCTGTCCCTGGGGCTGACGCTGCTGCTGTTCATGATCCTGCCCACCTTCCTGGCGGGCCTTATCGACCCCTTCATCAACAGCGCCCTTGTTCACAACCTGGTGGAGGGCGTGGTGAAAATCTCCATCTTCATGGCCTATTTGATATTGGTGTCCCGGCAGAAGGACGTGCGCCGGGTGTTCCAGTACCACGGCGCCGAGCATAAGACCATCTTCTGCTATGAGGCGGGCCTGCCCCTGACGGTGGAGAACGCCCGCCTTCAGCCCCGGCACCATCCCCGCTGCGGCACCAGCTTCCTGTTCGTGGTCATCGTGGTGTCCATCCTGGCCTCCTCCGCTGTGTTCACCTTTGTGGACTGGCGGAATTTCTGGGTGCGGCTGGGGCTCCACCTGCTGCTGCTGGTGCCGGTGGTGGGCGTCACCTATGAGTTCAACCGCCTGGTGGGGGCCCACGACAACAAGCTGACCCGCATCCTCTCCGCCCCCGGCATGTGGATGCAGAATTTCACCACCAACGAGCCCGACGACGGCATGCTGGAGGTGGCCATCGAGGCCATGAAATTGGTGATCCCCGACCAGGCCGGGAAGGACAGGTGGTAACCGTGGCCGTTACCTATAACGACCTGAACCTGGACACCCGCCAGCGCCTGCGCCTGGCCGGGCTGCCCGCCGCCACCCTGGAGGCCCGGGAGCTGCTGTGCTACGCCTCCGGCAAGACCCGTGATGAGCTGCGCCGTGACGGGCGGCTGTACGTGCCCGCCGATGTGGCGGCGCGGATGGAGGAGCTGGTGCAGCGCCACTTAAACGGCGAGCCGGTGGCCTATCTCATCGGCGAGTGGGAGTTTTACGGCCTGCCCCTGGATATCGACCCCCGTGTGCTGATCCCCCGGCCCGACACGGAGGTGCTGGCCGCCCAGGCCATCGACTTCGTCTCTGCCCTGCCGGACAGCCCCCGGGTGCTGGACCTGTGCGCCGGCAGCGGCTGTGTGGGCCTGGCGGTGGCCTCCCAATGCCCCCGCGCCCACGTTACGTTGGGTGACGTGGAGGAGGGGGCGCTGAAGCTGTGCCGCCAGAACATCCGGCGCAACGATCTGACCGCCCGGGTTTCCGCGGTTTTTGCCAACGCGCTGGAGAAGCCCTCTCCCCAGCTGGGGGAGTTTGACGCCATCGTCTGCAACCCGCCCTACATCCCCACCGCCGATATCCCCGGCCTGGACGGCTCCGTCCGGGACTATGAGCCCCATGTGGCCCTGGATGGCGGCGCCGACGGCCTGGACTTCTACCGCGCCGTCTGCGCCCGGTGGCGTGACGCCCTCCACCTGGGCAGCCGCCTCTTTTTCGAAGTGGGCGTGGGCCAGGCCGACGACGTGCTGCGCCTTATGCGGGCAAGCGGCTTCGGCGACGTCACCGTGGTGCCGGACTTAAGCGGCATCCCCCGCGTGGTGTGGGGCACCCTGAAGGGCCGCCCCGACGACAGCATTTACCCGGAAGAACTGTCCTGAATATGGGACAATCATTCCTGTAAAATTACCTTACCAAATCAAGAGGAGGACCACACATGGCAGCGAAAAAAGAGACTGCGGCCCCTGTGAACAGCGATAAGAAAAAGGCGTTGGAGACCGCCATGCAGCAGATCGAGAAGATGTATGGCAAGGGCTCCATCATGCGCTACGGCGCCAACGAGACCGTCAACGTGGACGTGATTCCCACCGGCTCCCTGGCCCTGGATCTGGCCCTGGGTATCGGCGGCCTGCCCCGTGGCCGCGTGGTGGAGATTTACGGCCCCGAGTCCTCCGGCAAGACCACTCTGGCCCTCCACGTGCTGGCCGAGGCCCAGAAGCTGGGCGGCGAGGTGGCTTTCGTGGACGCCGAGCACGCCCTTGACCCCACCTATGCCCGTGCCCTGGGGGTGAACATTGAGGATATGCTGATTTCCCAGCCCGACACCGGCGAGCAGGCGTTGGAGATTACCGAGGCCCTGGTCCGCTCCGGCGCCATCGACGTGGTGGTGGTGGACTCCGTGGCCGCCCTGGTGCCCCGTGCCGAGATTGAGGGCGAGATGGGCGACAGCTTCGTGGGTCTCCATGCCCGGCTCATGTCCCAGGCCCTCCGCAAGCTCACCGGCATCATCAATAAGACCAATTCCATCGTCATCTTCATCAATCAGCTCCGGGAAAAGGTGGGCGTCATGTACGGTAACCCCGAGGTCACCACCGGCGGCCGGGCGCTGAAGTTCTACGCCTCCGTCCGCATCGACGTTCGCCGCATCGAGACGCTGAAGGTGGGCGGCGAGATGGTGGGCAACCACGTCCGGGCCAAGGTGGTGAAGAACAAGGTGGCGCCTCCCTTCCGCGAGGCGGAGTTCGACATCATGTACGGCGAGGGCATCTCCCATTTGAGCGAGCTCATCGACCTGGCGGTGAAGCTGGACCTGGTGCAGAAGAGCGGCAGCTGGTTCAACATGGGCGAGCTGCGCCTTGGCCAGGGCAAGGATGCCGCCAAGGACTACTTCCGCCAGCATCCCGAGGAGGCCGCCAAGCTGGAGCAGGACGTGCGGGATAACTTCCATAAGCTGATGGGCGCCCAGTCCAAGATCGCCGCCCGTGCCGCCGGCCGGGCCGTGGACGTGTCCGCCGACGACTTCGACGACGAAGACTGATGCGCGTCGCCCGTATCGAAACGTCAAAACATAAGCAGGAGCGTGTCCTGGTGTTTCTGGAGGGGGAGAAAGACCCCCTCCGTCTCACCCAGGCCGAGCTCCTGCGCTTTGGCCTGTTTACAGGCATGGAGATAGGGGAGACCGAGCTGCCGGCCATCCGCCAGGCGGCCCACCGCTCCCAGGTCAAGGCCGACGGTGCCCGCATCGCCTCCTCCGCCATGGTGTCCCGCCGGGATTTGCATCGCAGGCTCACCGCCAAGGGCGCCACCGAGGACGAGGCGTCGGAGACGGTGCAGTGGCTGGCGGAGCTGGGTGCCGTGGACGACGCCGCCACCGCCGTCGCTGCCGTACAGCACTATGCCCGTATGGGTTACGGCCCCGGCCGCGTCCGCCAGGAGCTGCAGCGCCGGGGCATCCCCCGTGGGCTGTGGGAGGACGCCATGGCCCACATGCCCCCGTCGGAGGAGATCATAGCGGCGTATCTCAAGGCCAAAAAGCGGGACCTGTCCGACCCCGCCCAGGCCCAAAAGACCGCCGCCGCCCTGGCCCGCCGGGGCTTTTCCTGGAACGATATTCGCGCTGCCCTTCGCGCCGCGGGGCAGGATTGGGAGGAATCGGAATGAACGTAGCCTTTATTTCTCTGGGCTGTGATAAAAACCGTGTCAACACCGAGCAGATGATGGCCCTCTGCGTGGACGCCGGCATGAGGCTGCAAACGGAGCCGGAGGACGCCGACGTGGTGGTGGTCAATACCTGCGGCTTCATCGACAGCGCCAAAAGCGAGGCCATCGACGTGATTTTGGAGATGGCGGACTTAAAGGCCCAGGGCCGCCTGGGTGCCATCCTGGTCACCGGCTGCCTCAGCCAGCGGTATCGTGACGAGATAGCCGCCGAGCTGCCCGAGGTGGACGGCGTCATGGGCACCGGCAGCTACGGCGACGTGGTGGCCGCCATCGACGAGGTGGCCCGGGGCGAGAAGTGTGCGCATTTCGGCGATATCCACGCCCCTGTGCCGGAGCTGCCCCGCATCCTCACCACCCCCGGCCACTACGCCTACTTGCGCATCGCCGAGGGGTGCAGCAACCGCTGCGCCTACTGCGTCATCCCCTCCCTCCGGGGCAAGTACCGCAGCCGCCCCATGGAGGAGATTTTGCAGGAGGCCCGGGAGCTGGCGGAGAGCGGCGTGAAGGAGTGCATCGTCATCGCCCAGGACATCACCCGCTACGGCGTGGATCTCTACGGCGAGAAGCGGCTGCCCGCCCTGCTGAACGCCCTGTGCGACCTGGATTTTCAGTGGATTCGCCTCCATTATCTCTACCCCGACGCCATCACCGACGAATTGCTGGACACCATCGCCGCCCAGCCCAAAATCTGCCACTATCTGGATATCCCCATCCAGCACTGCAACGACGCCGTTTTAAAGGCCATGCGCCGCCGGGAGACCAAGGCGGGGCTTCTGGACCTGTTTGCCCGCATCCGCCGCCGCATTCCCGACATCGTGCTGCGCACCAGCATCATCACCGGCCTGCCCTTTGAGGACGAGGCCGCCTTCGATGAGCTGTGCGCCTTCCTGCGGCAGGTGCGCATCCAGCGGGTCGGGGCCTTCCCCTTCTCCCCGGAGGAGGGCACTCCCGCCGCCGACATGCCCAACCGGGTGGACGGCGACGAGGCCGCCCGCCGTGCCGAGCTGGTGATGGACGTACAGAGCGACGTAATGGACGACTTCAACGAATCCCGCCTGGGCACGGTGGTCACCGTGCTGTGTGACGGCTGGGACGAGGAGGCCCAGTCCTTCGTGGGCCGCAGCTACGCCGAGAGCCCCGGCATCGACGGCGTCATCTACTTCGACGCCCCCGTCGCCCATCCCGGCGATATGCTGCCCGTCCGCATCACCGGCGTCATGGACGGCGACCTCACCGGTGAGGTGGAGGGGTAAGGACTTGCGCCAAACCGGAAACATGGTATAATGGTAACACTTGATAGTAAAGAAAGGTGGTTTTCCCCATGTCCATGACCACAGCCAATAAGCTGACGCTGCTGCGTATCCTGCTCATCCCTGTATTCCTGGTGCTGATGTACATGACCTTCCCCGCCCACCGCCTGGCGGCCCTGGGGGTATATATCGTGGCCTGCCTCACCGATTTTCTGGATGGCTACATCGCCCGCCACTACGATCAGGTGTCCAATTTCGGCAAATTTGCCGACCCTCTGGCGGACAAGTGCCTGGTGATGGCGGCCCTGTGCATCTTCGTGGCCGAGGGCAGCCTGGCCGCCTGGATTCTGGCGGTGGTGCTGCTGCGGGAGTTCGCCGTCAGCGGCCTCCGCATGGTGGCCGTGGAGGAGGGCCGGGTCATCGCCGCCGCCTGGTCGGGCAAGATCAAAACCGCCTCCACCATGGTTTGCATCTGCCTCATCCTCTTCGGCGTCCCCGGCTGGCTGAACACCGTCTGCCAGTGGGTGATTTTAGTGACCACCGTCTACTCCGGCGTGGAGTATTTCTGGAAGAACAAGGACGTTTTCGCGGAGAAATGAGGTGCAATGCCTATGCATAAGCTCATCAGGTTTTTCCTTGTGATAAGTGTTTGCCTGCTTGCAGCCGGAACCGTTGTGATGTTGATTCCCCACGATAATCTGGCGCTGCCCTCTGCTTTTCTCGGCGGAGGCTTTGGGGGCTTGTTTACGTCGCTGTATTCTTATTCTCGTGAAAAGCGGGGCAAGAAAAAACGCTGAGCAAACCGCGCGCATATTCATAATAGACAAAATGAGCCGGCGCGAAAAAGCGTCGGCTCATTTTTTGATACGGTTTTTTCGGCTTGACCGTCAGCGAACGGCGGTCACTTCGTAGTCCTGATCCTCCACCGCCTTGCGCAGTACCTCATCGGCTACCGGGGCGGACAGGGTCACCACGGCGGTGCCCTTGTTGTGGTCGGCCACGGCGGCGCTCACGCCCTCCAGGGCCTCCAAAGCCTTTTTCACCCGGGCCTCGCAGTGCTCGCACATCATGCCCTTTACGTCCAGTGTCTTTTCCATAGTGGTTTCCTCCTTTTGATTTTGCTGCCGGGGCGTTGCCGCCGGGGCAGAGGTTAAATGGTGTTTCCGTGGCCGGTCATGGCTGGCATCCCGCAGGGGGAACAGGTTCAGCCGCAGGGCGTTCATGCACACCGTGAAGCTGGAAAGGCTCATGGCCGCCGCGCCGATCATGGGGCTCATCTCCCACGTCCAGCCAAAGACGGCGCCGTAAAATCCGGCGGCCAGGGGGATGCAAATCACGTTGTAGAAGAAGGCCCAGAACAGGTTTTCGTGGATGTTCCGCACCGTGGCCCGGGAAAGGCGGACGGCGGCGGACACGTCGGTGAGCCGGGAGTGCATCACCACCACGTCGGCGGCGTCGATGGCCACGTCGGTGCCGGCGCCGATGGCGATGCCCACCGTGGCCCGCTTCAGGGCGGGGGCGTCGTTGATGCCGTCCCCCACCATGGCCACGGTGCCGCTTGCCAGCAGACGGCGGATCACCGCCTCCTTGCCGTCGGGCAGTACCCCGGCGATGACCTCGTCCACCCCGGCCTCCCGGCCG
The DNA here is from genome assembly GCA_017412585.1 of Oscillospiraceae bacterium. GTDB lineage: Bacteria > Bacillota > Clostridia > Oscillospirales > Oscillospiraceae > Vescimonas. Next base: position 5,577 of record JAFPXK010000063.1, on the reverse strand, counting down.
ATGGCATTGGCCGTGCGCGCATTGTCGCCGGTGAGCATCACCACACGGATGCCCATGTTTTGCAGTTCACGCACCGCTTGGGCGGAGTCGGGCTTGATGGCGTCCGCCACCGCGATCAGGCCCCAAATGGTGTCATTTTCTCCGAAATACAGGGGCGTTTTGCCCTGTTCGGCCAACGTTTGTCCCTGTGCCAGCAGGGCGGGGGAGAGGGCGAACTTGCCGCCCATGAATTTCCCGGAGCCGCCCCAGAGGGTTTTCCCGTCCCGCCGGGCGGTGAGGCCGCTGCCGGAGAGCACGGCAAAATCGGTGACGGGAGAGAGGGCCACGGACTTTTCGGCGGCATAGGCCATCACCGCCGCCGCCAGGGGGTGCTCGGAGTGCTGCTCCAGGTCGGCGGCCAGCTGCAGCAGGGCCTCCGCCGTCACGCCGGGGGCAGGCACCACGTCGGTGACCACCGGGGCGCCGGAGGTGATGGTGCCGGTCTTGTCCAGCACCACCGTGTCCACCTTTCCGGCGTTTTCCAGGGCCACGGCGGTTTTGAAGAGGATGCCGTTCTTAGCCGCTACGCCGCTTCCCACCATAATGGCCACCGGGGTGGCAAGGCCCAGGGCGCAGGGGCAGGAGATCACCAGCACGGCGATGGCCCGGGCGATGGCAAAGGCGAAGTCCCGGCCCGAGAGCAGCCAGATGAGCAGCGTCACCACCGCGATACCGATGACCGCCGGGACGAACACGGCGGACACCTTGTCGGCGATCCGGGCGATGGGGGCCTTGGTGGCGGCGGCGTCGGACACCATGCGGATGATTTGGGAAAGGGTGGTGTCCTCGCCCACACGGGTGGCCCGGCAGCGGAGATACCCGGAGGTGTTGATGGTGGCGGCGGAGACGGCGTCCCCCGGCCCCTTGTCCACGGGGACGGACTCGCCGGTGAGGGCGGACTCGTTGACGGCGCTGTCCCCCTCCAAAATCACGCCGTCCACCGGGATGGCCTCCCCGGGCCGCACGGCGAAAACGTCGCCTACGGCTACCTCACCGATGGGCACCGTTACCTCCTGCCCCTCCCGCACCAAAACGGCGGTCTGGGGCGCCAGGTCCATCAGCCCCTTCAGGGCGTCGGTGGTGCGGCCCTTGCTGATAGCCTCCAGCAGCTTGCCGAGAGTAATCAGCGTGGGAATCATGGCCGCCGTCTCAAAGTAGAGATTGTGGCCCAGGGCCATGACGGCACCCTGGTCGCCCCGGCTCATGGCCTCCGCCATGGCGAACAGCTCCGCCAGACTGTATGCAAAGGCGGCGCTGCTGCCCAGGGCCACCAGCGTGTCCATGTTGGGGGCGCGGTCAAATAATGTGCAGTAGCCCACGGTAAAGAATTTGTGGTTGATGAGCATTACCGCCACGGCCAGCAGCATCTGCATGATGGCCATGGACAGGTGGTTTTCCAAAAAACCGGGCACGGGGAGGCCCAGCATATTCCTGCCCATGGAGAGATACATCAGCACCGCCAGCACGCAAAGGGAGGTGAGCAGCCGCCGCCGCAGCACCGGGATCTCCCGGCCCGACAGGGCGTCTTTTTCCGTGGAAGGGGCGGCCTCGCCCTTCTTTCTGGCGCCGTAGCCCGCCGCTGTGACGGCCCGGATGATGGCGGCGGAGTCAGCCGTGCCCTCCACGCCCATGGCGTTGGTCAGCAGCGACACGGCGCAGCTTGTGACGCCGGGGACGGCGGACACCGCCTTTTCCACCCGGGCCTGGCAGGCGGCGCAGCTCATGCCCGTGATTTCATATTGTTCCAAGGTGATTGCCTCCTTATTTCATCAGCTTTTGCAGCACCGCCAGCAGCTCCTCCACGGCGTCGTCGTCGCCCCGGCGGATGTCGTCGGCCACACAGGTGCGGACGTGGTTGGCCAGCAGCACCTTGTTAAAGCTGTGCAGCGCCGCGTTAATGGCGGCCACCTGCAAGAGGATGTCGGTGCAGTAGGCGTTGCTCTCCAGCATGTTCCGCACGCCCCGGACCTGGCCCTCGATGCGGCTGAGCCGGTTGCACAGGTCCCGGTATTCCTTCTCGCTGCGCTCCTTGGTCTTGTGGCGGCAGCAGTCGGGGAGCTGCTTTTCCATTTGCGCCATGCGTCCATCCTCCTTTACGGATTTTCACCGTTATAATATACCCCCAGGGGGTATTTGTCAAGGGCGGCGGAGGCAATAAAATGCAGTTGACAGCGGGGGGAAAGGCTGATATGATATTTGCCGAACTGAACAGCGCGATGAACGGAAAGAGTACCGCTCCAAAGGCGACCCAGAGAGGCAGGGCCCACAGGCTGAAAGGCCCGCCGCCGCCGGGGGAGGGAAGTGCGTCCGCGAGCGCGGGGGATGGAGATGCCCTCCGCCCTGGGCCGGCGAAATGGCCCTTTTGAGCGACAAACGAGAGTGGAACCGCGGCACCGCCGCCTCTCATGCCCCCCAGGGCGTGAGGGGCGTTTATTATTTCCGCACATATATAATATAGTATCAAGCAAAGGAGAAGGGCTATGTATCTGTATAACTCGGCTACCCATAAAAAAGAGGAGTTCAAGACCCACACCCCGGGCCGGGTGGAGATGTACACCTGCGGCCCCACCGTGTACCATTTCGCCCACATCGGCAACCTGCGCTCCTACATCATGGAGGACGTGCTGGAGAAATATCTCCGTTTCCTGGGCTACGACGTGAATCGCGTGATGAACATCACCGACGTGGGCCATCTCACCTCCGACGCCGATGAGGGCGAGGACAAGATGCTCAAGGGCGCCCGCCGGGAGCATAAGACGGTGATGGAGATTGCCCAGTATTACACCGACGCCTTTTTTGACGACTGCCGCAAGCTGAACATCAAGCGGCCCGACCACGTCCAGCCTGCCACCGGCATGATCGACGACTATATCCGCATCATCTCCGGCCTGCTGGACAAGGGCTACGCCTACCTTGCCGGGGGCAACGTGTATTTTGACACGTCCAAGCTGGGAAAATACTACGTGTTCAACGAGCATAACGAGGAGGATTTGTTCGTGGGCGTCCGGGAGGGCGTGGAAGAGGACACCAACAAGCGCAACAAAAACGACTTCGTGCTGTGGTTCACCAAGTCCAAGTTTGAGGACCAGGCCCTGAAATGGGACTCCCCCTGGGGCGTGGGCTATCCCGGCTGGCACATCGAGTGCTCCGGCATCTCCATGAAGTATAACGGCGAATACCTGGACATCCACTGCGGCGGCGTGGACAACGCCTTCCCCCACCACACCAACGAGATCGCCCAGACCGAGAGCTACCTGGGCCACCCCTGGTGCTCCTGGTGGGTCCACGTGCTGCACCTGAACACCAGCGACGGCAAGATGAGCAAGTCCAAGGGCGAGTTCCTCACCGTGTCCCTGCTGGAGGAGAAGGGCTACGACCCCCTGGCCTACCGCTTCTTCTGCCTGCAAAGCCACTATCGCAAGAGCCTGGTGTTCACCTGGGAGAACCTGGACAACGCTGCCGGTGCGTTCCAGAAGCTGATTGCCAAGGTGGCCAACCTAAAGCCGAATGACGGCACTGTGGACGAGGCCGCGGTGGAGGAATTGAAAAACAAGTTCAAGTCCGGCATGGATAACGATTTGAATACCTCCCTGGGCGTCACCTGCCTGTACGACATTCTGAAGGCCAAGACCAACGACGCCACCAAGCTGGCGGCCCTGGACGCGGTGGACGCGGTGCTGGGCCTGAAGCTGACGGAGAAGGCGGCGGCCCAGCGGGCCAGGAACGCCCAGGCCGCGGCGGCCCCGGCGGGCTTCGCCATCCTCAGCGAGAGCGGCGAGGCGGACGCGGCGGTGGAGCAGCTCATCCGCGACCGGGCGGAGGCCAAGAAGGCCAAGGACTTCGCCCGTGCCGACGGCATCCGGGAGCAGCTGAAAGCCATGGGCGTGGAGATTACCGATATGCCCGGCGGGGCCAAGTGGCGGCGGGTGTAACATCCAGCCGGGGGGCGGACAGAGTCGTCCGCCCCTACAAAGGGTTGTCATTCCCGTTTGCCGTGCAGCCCACCTTGGCGTTTTTCGTTACCGCGCTGCGGGCGATTCGTGAATCGCCCCTACGGTAAAAACACAGGCACCGGTTCTGTTCGTAGGGGCGCTTCATGAAGCGCCCGTTACCCACGGACGGATTTGAGGATAGGCACCGTTGGTTGTGAACGGTCACGATTTTGCCCCTACGAAATATACCGTACCCCCCGCTACCATGAAAACGTTTATCAAAATCGATACTCTGCAAGGCGGCACACATAGGTGCCGCCCTACGAACGGGGTAACGTTTCCTTCGTAGGGCGGGACCTGCGTGTCCCGCCGTTGCCCGGAACGGATGGGAGAAAAGGCACCGTTGGCTGCGAATGGTCACGATTTTGTTCGTAGGGGCGCTTCATGAAGCGCCCGTTACCCACGGACGGATTTGAGGAAAGGCACCGTTGGCTGCGAACAGTCACGTTTTTTCCCGTAGGGGCCGACGCCCCCGGCGGCCCGGGACACGGCGGCATCTATACGCATCGTGCGTTTCAGCGAGACAGAAAGAGAGGCAGATATGAAAAGAATCGTGGCGTATCTGAAAGCACACCGGCGGGAGAAGATAGACAAGTTGAGCCTGCTTATGGTTGTGACATCTGCGTTTGGAGTTCTGTTCTATTTACAGCAAGACGACAGCGCTGGCCGCGGTATGGCCGTAGTTTGGAGCGCATCACTGCTGCTCTATCTCTACCAGATGTTTTTCGTCACGCCAGGGGAGAAGAAGATCGACTACGCCGCCGAGTCGGCCCAGGCGGAGGCGGATCTGACCGCCGCCCTGGCGGGGTGCGACGACGCGGCCCTGCGGAAAATCATCGAAGACCCCCTGCGGGGTGAGGCCATCAAGGCCAGGGCGAAGGCCCTGCTGGCGGAGAGGACGAGAGCATGAAAAAACTTTTGGCGTATCTGAAGGAACACCGGCGGGAGAAGGCGAACGGGACGAAACTCGCGTTGGCTTCTATCAGCGCATTGACGGCGGCAGCATGGTTTCTTCAGTTCAGTCGGGATGCGTTCAACGCCGTCCTGGGCGCCGCATATTGCGTGATTACACTGGCGTATCTGTACCATGCGTTCTTCGCCACGCCGGGGGAGAAGATCGACTACGCCGCCGAGTCGGCCCAGGCGGAGGCGGATCTGACCGCCGCCCTGACGGCGTGCGACGACGCGGCCCTGCGGAAAATCATCGACGACCCCCTGCGGGGCGAGGCCATCAAGGCCAGGGCGAAGGCGCTGCTGGCGGAGAGGGAACAGGAAGGACGCTCTGCTTTTCCCCCGGCGGATTAAACCCTTTGTAGGGGCGGACAGAGTCGTCCGCCCCTACAAAGGGTTGTTGTTACCGTTTGCCGTGCATCCGGCCTTGGCGTTTTTCGCTACCGCGCGGCGGGCGATTCGTGAATCGCCCCTACGGTAAAAACACAGGCACCGGTTCTCTTCGTAGGGGCGCTTCATGAAGCGCCCGTTACCCACGGACGGATTTGAGGAAAGGCACCGTTGGCTGCGAACGGTCACGATTCTGTTCGTAGGG
>JAFPXK010000062.1 GCA_017412585.1 Oscillospiraceae bacterium | reverse complement strand
CTTCTCCTCCACGTAGGGCTCCAGCTCGATGGCGGGCAGCGCCGCCTTCTTCTGAGCCTGGTGCATGGCCTCCAGCGTGGCGAGAGCCGCCTCGCTGTCGATGCGGGGGAACAGGTTTTCGCCCTTCTGCACGGTGGCGTCCTGCCGCAGGCTGTCCCATACGTTGGCCTTTTCCCAGGTGCGGCAGCCGTCGCAGGCGCCGATCTTGTCAAAGATCTTGCCGCAGGTGTCGGGCATGAAGGGCAGCAGCAGCGTGGTGCAGATGCGCACGGTCTCCAGCAGGTTATACAGCACCGTGGCCAGCCGCACCCGCTTCGTCTCGTCCTTGCCCAGGGCCCAGGGGGTGGTCTCGTCGATATACTTGTTGGCCCGGTCGATGACCTTGAAAATCTCCTCCAGCGCGTTCTGGAACTGGAACTTCTCCATCTCCGCCTCATAGCGGTCCCGCAGGGTGCAGGCCAGGGTCTTCAGGTCGCAGTCCAGCTTGTCGTCCTCCCGCTCCGTGGGCAGCGTGCCGCCGAAGTATTTCTCCACCATGCCGGTGGTGCGGCTCACCAGATTGCCCAGCTTGTTGGCCAGGTCGATGTTGATGGTGTTGATCAGCAGCTCGTTGGAGAAGTTGCCGTCGGTGCCGAAGGGGAAGGTGCGCAGCAGGAAGAACCGCAGCGCGTCCACGCCGAACATCTCCGCCAGCGCGTAGGGGTCCACCACGTTGCCCTTGCTCTTGCTCATCTTGCCGCCGTCAATCACCAGCCAGCCGTGACCGTACACGTGCTTGGGCAGGGGCATCTCCATGCTCATCAGCATGGCGGGCCAGATGATGGAGTGGAACCGCACGATCTCCTTGCCCACAAAGTGGACGTCGGCGGGCCAGTACTTATCGTAATCGTGATAGGTGTCGTTCAAAAAGCCCAGGGCGGTGGTGTAGTTAAACAGGGCGTCCACCCACACGTACACCACGTGGCCCGGGTCGAAGTCCACGGGGATGCCCCAGCTGAAGCTGGTGCGGCTGACGCACAAATCCTCCAGGCCCGGCTTGATGAAGTTGTTCACCATCTCGTTCACCCGGCTCCGGGGCTGCAAAAAGTCGGTGTCCTCCAGCAGGTGCTGCACCCGGTCGGCGTACTTGCTCAGCCGGAAGAAGTAGGCCTCCTCCTCCGCGTCGTGCACCTCCCGCCCGCAGTCGGGGCACTTGCCGTCCACCAGCTGGCTCTCGGTCCAGAAGCTCTCGCAGGGGGTGCAGTACTTGCCCTTGTAGGAGCCCTTGTAGATGTCGCCCTTTTCGTACATCTTCTTGAAAATCTTCTGGATGGACTGGCAGTGGTAGCCGTCGGTGGTGCGGATGAAGCGGTCGTTGGAGATGTTCATCAGCTTCCACAGGTCCAGCACGCCCTTTTCGCCGCACACGATGCCGTCCAGAAACTCCTTGGGCGTCTTGCCGGCCTCCCGGGCCTTGTTCTCGATTTTCTGGCCGTGCTCGTCGGTGCCGGTGAGGAACATGACGTCGCAGCCGGTGAGCCGCTTGTAGCGGGCCATGGCGTCCGCCGCCACGGTGCAGTAGGTGTGGCCGATGTGCAGCTTGTCGCTGGGGTAGTAGATCGGCGTGGTGATGTAGAATTTCTCTGCCATAAAGGTCTCCTTTTCTGCCCGGAGGCAAAATATACTATTAGCTTGCGCCGGGGAAGGGGGGATGATACCCATAAAAAAACCCGCCCCCGACGCCATCGTCAAGGGCGGCGAAAGCCGCGTTACCACCTTGCTTCGCCCCTGCCTCGCGGCAAAGGGGCCTCACGGAGTGCTGCCGCACTCCCGCGCTGTAACGGGCGCGCCCGACCCGGCCTTGCCTGCGCTCAGCCGTGCGGCTCCGGGGCCATGTTCACCGGCTTCCTCCGCGTCCGCTCCCACCGCGCCGGACTCTCTGTGGCGTCGCCCACCGGTTACTCTTCCCATCATTGCCTTTCACTCGTTTTGGTATCATATCGCAAAGCCAAACTTTTGTCAATAAATCCGTGTACTTTTGCCCCAAAATGTGATAGCATAGCGGGGAAAAAGGAGGGCTTGCCCATGAAATTCGTATCCTGGAACGTCAACGGTCTCCGCTCCTGCCTGCAAAAGGGCTTTCTGGACTACCTGCGCTGGGAGTCGCCGGACGTGATCTGCCTGCAGGAGACCAAATGCACCGCCGACCAGGTGGCCCTTGACCTGCCGGACTACCATCTCTATTTCCACAGCGCGGATAAAAAGGGCTATTCCGGCACTGCCGTCTTTACCCGCGAAGAGCCCCTTGCCGTCACCTACGATTTCGGTGACGACCAGCACCGCCACGAGGGCCGCCTCATCACCTGCGAGTACCCGGACTACTACCTGGTCTGCTGCTACACCCCCAACAGCAAGGACGGCCTTGCCCGCCTGCCTTACCGGATGCAGTGGGAGGACGATCTGCGGGGGTATCTGCTGTCCCTGGACGAGAAAAAATCGGTCATCTACTGCGGCGACCTGAACGTGGCCCATGAGGAGATCGACATCAAAAACCCCAAGACCAACCACATGAACCCCGGCTTTTCCGACGAGGAAAGGGCCAAGATGACGGAATTGCTGTCCTCCGGCTTCACCGACACCTTCCGGTATTTGAATCCCGACGCGGTGTGCTACTCCTGGTGGAGCTACCGCTTCAACGCCCGGGCCAACAACGCCGGCTGGCGCATCGACTATTTTCTCACCTCCGACGCCCTCCGCCCCCGCCTCACTGCCGCCCATATCCGCACCGAGGTCATGGGCAGCGACCACTGCCCCGTGGTGCTGGAGCTGGCATAGCCCTTGCAACCGGCAGGCGAATCATGTATAATACCCCATATTTATGATTGAACTATCGCATACCCAACCTGCATAAGGAGGCGTTCCCCATGTCCCATTACATCCTTGTGGTCAACCCCGGCTCCACGTCCACCAAAATCGGCGTGTTTGAGGGCGAGACCCTGCTCTTTGACAAAACCCTGCGCCACACCGCCGCGGAGATCGGCGCCTTTTCCTCCATCCCGGAGCAGAAGAAATGGCGCCGCGGCCTGGTGCTGGACGCCCTGGCGGAAAAGGGCTTCGACGCCCATACCCTCAGCGCCGTCTGCGGCCGGGGCGGCATGCTGGCCCCCGTCAGCGGCGGCACCTACCGCACCACCGACGCCCTGCTGCGTGACTGCGTGGCCGGGGCCCAGGGCCAGCACGCCTCCAACCTGGGGGCCCTCATCGCCCGGGAGATCGGTGACGAGCTGGGCATCCCCTCCTTCGTGGCGGACCCTCCCGTGGTGGATGAGCTGTGGGACGTGGCCCGTCTCTCCGGCCACCCGGCGGTGCCCCGCCGCTCCAAGTTCCACGCCCTGAACCAGAAGGCCGTGGCCCGGCGCTACGCCCGTGAGGTGGGGCGGCCCTATGAGGAGTTGAATCTCATCGTCTGCCACATGGGCGGCGGCGTCAGCGTAGGCGCCCACGTAGGCGGCCGGGTGGTGGACACCCAGAACGCCCTGGACGGAGAGGGCCCCTTCTCCCCGGAGCGGTCCGGCAGCCTGCCCTGCGGCGACCTGGTGGCGCTGTGCTTCTCCGGCAAGCACACCTATGAGGAGGTCCGCCACATGCTCACCGGCGGCGGCGGACTGGCGGCCTATACCGGCTCCACCGACGTCCGCCTCCTGCAAGAGCGGGACGACCCGGACACCCGCCTGGTGATGGACGCCTTCCACTATCAGATCGGCAAGGAGATCGGCGCCATGGCCGCCGCCATGAAGGGTAAAGTGGACCAGATCATCCTCACCGGCGGCATCGCGTATAGCGAAAAGACGGTGCAGGCCCTCACCGCCATGGTGGGCTGGATCGCCCCCATCACCGTCTACCCCGGCGAGGACGAGCTGCTGGCCCTGGCCCAGGCCGCCCTCCGTGTCCTCCGTGGCGAAGAGCAGGCGAAATCCTATTAAGGCAGCACCGCACAACCCGCCTTCGGCGCCTCCCGGAAAATTTGTGCCCTGGTCTCGTCACTTTTTCTTGCAATACACAAAGTATTCCTGCGAAAAAGTGACTTCACCAGAACCCAAATTTTTCTCGGGATTCGCTCTCGTCGAATTATGCGGTGTTGCCTTAAAATCGGCATGGAAATGGCTTCGCAACATCCCCGGTATTTGCCGGGGATGTTTTTTGCCGTTTTTTGTCTATTTTTGCATTGTGTCCCGCGGAAAATCGTGGTACAGTAAACACCGGCAAGCACACGATCCCCATGAAGGGAGGAACGAATATGGACCTCTATTTCGCCGGCTCCATCCGGGGCGGCCGGGTGGACGCCGCCCTCTATCAGCGGCTCATCGCCTATCTCCAGCGCACCGACGCCGTCCTCACCGAGCACGTGGGCCGTCCGGAGCTGAATCTTTTGGAGCAGGGCAGGGCGGGTGACGGCGCCATTTACGACCAGGACACCGCCTGGCTCCGCCGCAGCGCCGCCGTCATCGCCGAGTGCACCTGCCCCTCCCTGGGGGTGGGCTACGAGCTGGCCTACGCCGAGGCCCGGGGCATCCCCTGCCATATTTTCTATGACCGCACCAAGACCCAGCTCTCCGCCATGCTCACCGGCGACCCCTATTTTCATATCCACCCCTACGAGAAAGAGGCGGATATCTACCCCGCGCTGGATGAGATTTTGTCCGCCCTGCGGGCCACACAAAAGGATTGAGAGGATATTGCTATGAGTGAGACAAAAAAGCGCAAATGGGGCGACCGGCGGGACGGCCGCTGGGTGAAGGCCCCCGGCCTCCAGACCGTCATGGCCTATCTCATGCCCAAGCGCACCGACTGCGAGGTGTACTTAAACGACAAGCTGGACGCCACGGAGCTGCTCCAATATCTGGAACAGAAAAACGCCCAGCACCCGGAGTTCAAGACCACCGTGTTCCACTGCATGATTATGGGCATGGCCCGCATGGTGAAGGAGCGGCCCAAGATGAACCGCTTCATCCAGGGCTACCGCATGTATGAGCGTGACGATATCAGCATCAGCTTCGTGGTGAAGCGCCGCTTTGCCGACGGCGGCGAGGAGTCGCTGATGGTGCTGGTGCCCAAGGATGACGACACCCTGGACACCGTCTCCCGCAAGATCGTGGGGGACGTGAAGGAGACCCGCAAGAGCGAGACCTCCACCGGCGGGATAGACGCCCTGCTGGACGGCTTTGCCAAGCTGCCCCGGCCCATCCTGATGCTGGCCATCCGCATCATCCGCTATCTGGACTTCTGGGGCGTCAACCCCAAGGTGCTCACCCAGGGCGACCCCAACTACACCACCATCCTCTGCTCCAACCTGGGCAGCATCAAGGCCCCGGCGGTGTACCACCATCTCAATAACTACGGCACCAACAGCGTCATGGTCACCATCGGCACCCTCCACAAGGAGGAGCTGGTGATGCCCGACGGCACCAAGGCCATCCGTGACGTCATCGACTTTGGCGCCACCCTGGACGAGCGCATTGCCGACGGCTTCTACTTTGCCCGCAGCCTGCGCCTTCTCAAGCACATCTTTGCCCACCCCGAGCTGCTGGACCAGCCCCTGGGCCAGCCCAGCGGCTTCCAGTACGAATAAAAGCCAATCTGCGGAGACTTCCCCCTCCGCAGATTTTTTCAAAAATTATAAAAAAATCTTCTCCGCGACCCCACTTTTTCCCGCCCCGCCTCCGTATACATAGGTGAAACGGCAAAAACCCGTCACCCACGCGGAGCCCCCGGGCTTCGCCCAACATAGATGGAGGTACTCATTATGAAAAAGAAATGGATTGCTGCATTTTGCGCCGCCGCCGTGCTGTGCGCCGCCACCGTCCCCGCCCTGGCGGAGACCACCACCAACAGCACCACCACCACCGCCCCCCAGCAGCAGATGGGCGGCCCCATGGGCCAAATGGGCCGGGGGGGCCCCGGCGGCCAGATGGGCCAGATGCCCGGCGGGAACGGCCAGACCGGCCAGATGCCCTCCGGTGAAATGCCCCAGATGGGTGAGATGCCCAGCGGCGAAATGCCCCAGATGAACGGCCAGATGCCCGGCGGCATGGGCGGTCAAATGGGCGGCATGATGGGCGGTGAAATGGGCGGCATGGGCCAGTACACCACCGCCGACAGCCCCAGCGAGGTAGTGTCCGGCGAGACCACCAATTCCGCCGCCGACCTGACGGTGAACCGCGCCGCCGCCACCAAGATCACCGTCTCCGACACCAACAGCGATATTAAGATCACCCAGTCCGGCACCTATCTCATCACCGGCAAGGCCGCCGACGGCAACATCACCGTCAAGAAGGGCGTCACCGGCGTGGTGCTGATCCTGGAGGATCTGGACCTCACCAGCACCACCGGCGCTCCCCTGTCCATCAATAAGGAGAGCCAGGTGAAGGTGGTCATCTCCGGCACCGTCAAGCTCACCGACAACGAGAACCCTGACGACGAGGATTCCACCGACGCCGCCGTGGCCGACGCCTTCGACGGCGCTGCCATCAAGGTAAAGGCCGGGGCCGACTGCGTCATCACCGGAAACGGCAAGCTGACCGTCAACGGCAACGCCAAAAACGGCATCAAGTCCGGCGATGAAACCGTTCTGGTCATCGACGGCCCCACCGTCACCGTGAATGCGGCTAACGACGGCATCAACGGCAACTACGACGTGGCCCTGCTCTCCGGCGCCGTCACCGTCTCCGCCGGGGATGACGCCATCCACGCCGACCGCATCCTGACTCTGGGCAAGGACGGCAGCGGCCCCGACGTCACCGTCTCCCAGAGCACCGAGGGCCTGGAGGGCACCGTGGTCAACCTGGCCGGGGGCACCGTCACCATCAACGCCTCCGACGACGCCATCAACGCCGCCAACTCCGACGATCTCTTTGCCGACACCCTGACCTACGCCATCAACGTCACCGGTGCCGCCGTCACCATCAACTCCCGTGGCGACGGCCTGGACTCCAACGGCGACATCAACCTCATCTCCGGCAGCGCCGTCATCAACAGCGCCTATAACGGCGGCGAGGCGGGCATCGACTTCGTGGGCAGCTACTACGTGTCTGAGGACTTCGACCTGACCAACAACGGCGGCGTGGCCTTCGACGCCGGCATGGGCGGCATGGGCGGCCAGATGGGCGGCATGGGCGGCATGAACGGCCAGATGGGCCAGAACGGCCCCGACCGCCAGGAGGGCCAGATGGGCCAGAACGCCCCCATGGACACCACGTCCCAGGCCCAGCCCAACTTCTTCCAGCGCATCGCCAACTGGTTCTCCAATCTCTTTTCCAAAAAATAAACGCTGATTTCAGATAGATTTCAGCTTACCCCTCTATCATAGCCCACAACAGGGGGGCGGAGAATTGCCTCCGCCCCCCCAAGCTATGAAAGGAGGGAGCGGTGTGGAAAAACCCGTCAACGCCATGGATAACGCCGTCAACGCCCTGGCCCTGCGGGCTGTGGAAGACCGGCAGGCCAGGGAAGAGCTGATTCGGGAGCATGAGGCCCTGATCCTCCGCACCGCCAGCGTGGCCTGCCGCCGCTTCGTCACCCGCAGCGACGACGAGTGGTCCGTGGCCCTGTGGGCCTTCTCCCGGGCGGTGGACGACTATTCCCCCAGCCGGGGCGACTTTCTCCCCTTCGCCGCCACGCTGATCCGCCGGGACTTGATCGACTACTACCGCCAGACCCGCCGCTATCAGAGCGAGGTGTCCGTCTCCCCCTACGCCTTCACCGGCGACAGCGAGGAGGACACCCTGGGCGTGGCCGCCGCCGTGGCCCGGGAGAGCCGGGAAAACGACCCTGCGGAGCTGCGCCGTGAGATCGCCGACGTAAGCCGTGAGCTGGAAAAGTACGGCTTCCGCTTCTTCGACCTCACCGACTGCTCCCCTCGGCAGGAAAAGACCAGGCAGAGCTGCGCCAGGGCCGTCCGGGCCATTCTGGAAAGCCCCCTGCTGCTCTCCCAGCTCCGCCACAGCCGCGCCCTGCCGGTGAAGGCCGTCAGTGAGCACAGCGGCGTGGATAAAAAGACCCTGGACCGCTACCGCAGATATATCCTCATGGCGGTCACCGTCCTGGCCGGCGACTATCCCGGCCTGGCGTCTCATCTGAAATTCATCACCCGGGAGGCGGAACAATGAAAGGAATCGTAGTGGACCGGCAGGGCGCCTATGCCGCCGTGCTGGATGACCGTGGCGCCGTCCGCCGCATCCGGGACAGGCACTACGCCATCGGCCAGCAGGTGCCCCTCTCGCCCCATCTCACCCGCCGGGGCGTGGCGGCCCTTGCCGCCGCCCTTACGCTGCTGCTGAGCCTGGGCACCGTGGCCTACGCCACCCCCGCCGGCACCGTCAGCCTGGACAGCGCCGGCGCCGTGGAGTACACCATCAACTGCTTCGACCGGGTCCTCTCCGTCCAGGCGGTGGATGAGGCCGGGGCCGCCACCCTTCGCCAGATAGGGGAGGAGAGCCTCCGCCATCGCAAGGTGTCCGACGCCGTCTCCGCCACGGTGGAGACGCTGCAGCAAAGCGGCAGGGTGGCCCCCGAGGGGGTGCTCATCAGCGCCTCCGGCGGCGAGACCCACGCCGAAAAGCTGTGCCACCAGCTCCGCAGCGCGGTGGAGACCCAAAACGGCGTCCCCGCCGCCGCCGTGGCCGTCACACCGGCCCAGGTGGAGGAGGCCCACGCCCACGGCGTCACCGCCGCCCGCCAGTGGGCCCGGGACAATGCCCCCAATTCCCCCATGGCAAACGATTTCACCCAAGGCAATTTCGCCCAAAACGATTTTGGGCAAACCGATATGGGGCAGAACGGTTTCGGGGCCAATCCCCCCATGGCAAATGATTTTGGGGCAAGCGCCCCCGGCGGGAATGCCGCGCCCGGCACGCCTCCCGTCCCGCCCCAGCCGTAATGGCCTTCGAGGCGGATGCCTCTGCCGGACAAAACGGAATCCCCCCAGGCGGGCTGTGATGGTTTCATTGCAGCCCGCCCCTTTTTATGAATTGCCTTCGGCGTGAATTCTCGTTTCGCTCCATGATTTGCGCCGTGGCGCATGATTTGCACTGCGCCCGTGGGCGCAATGCATTTCGTTGGGGCGATGGTCGCTTTTTCTTGCTACATCCGCCCCGCCGTGGTATACTGTCCGGGAAAAGACCCGCCCTGTCCGGGGCCATCCCGCCGGGCAGGAGTATCACAAAAGGAGATTCGCCATGCTCACTGACATCATCACCCCCCAGGCGGCCTGCTTCGCCGACGGCGTCCAGACGGTGCTGCGGGGCCACGAGAACCGCAGCCGCCGCGTCATGCTGCTGCAGGGCAGCCTGGTGCAGAACGCCCGCAGCGAGAGCCGGGGCGTCAGCGCCCGGGTGGCCAAAAACGGGGCCTACGGCTTTGCCTCCACCGCCCTCTACACGGCGGAGGACGCCCGGGCCGTCCTTCGCGCCGCCACGGACAACGCCGTTTTCCTGGCCAACCGTGCCGCCGCCCCCGGCGTGATTTACCCCGCCCTGTCCCCTGCGTCCATTCCCCCCTGCCGCCCTATCGTGGACTGCGACCAGAAGCGCATCATCGACCTGTGCCGCCGCGTTGACGATTACCTTGCCAGGACCTACCCCGACCTCATCAGCCGCCGTGTGGTCTACACCGAGGACTCCCAGGATAAGATCATCTGCACCTCCGACGCCGCCTCCGGCCACGTCACCTATCCCCGCTGCTACCTCTACGTCTTTCTGACGGCGGAGAGCGCCGCCGGCGCCCCGGTGGAGCTGTTCCGTGCCTTCGGCGGCTGCGGCAGCTTCGAGGATCATTTTGCCGATGAGACGGTGTATTACCAGGCCATCGACGCCCTGTACCATCATCTCATGGCCAAGCGGGAGGGCGTCTACGCCGAGGCCGGGGAAAAGACCGTGATTTTAGGCGGCATGATGGGCGGCATGCTGGCCCATGAGGCCGTGGGCCACACCGTGGAGGCCGACCTGGTCCAGGGCGGCAGCGTGGCGGGCCCCATGCTCCATAAGCGTGTGGCCTCCGACCTGGTCACCCTTACCGACTTCGCCCACACTGCCTTCGGCGCCCCCGCGCCCCTGCCCGTCTACCTGGACGACGAGGGCACCCCCGCCTCCGACGTGGTGCTCATTGAAAACGGCATCCTCACCGGCTACATGAACAGCCGCCAGAGCGCGGCGCGCTACGGCGTGGCCCCGGCGGGCAACGCCCGGGCCTGGCTCTACAACGACGAGCCCCTCATCCGCATGCGCAACACCTGCATCCTCCCCGGCGCCAGCCGCCTGGAGGACATGATCGCCTCCATCGACGACGGCTATTACCTCATCGACAGCTCCAACGGCCAGGCCGATTTGACCGGCGAGTTCATGTTCGGCGTGTCCCTGGGCTACGAGATCAAAAAAGGCAAGCTGGGCCGTGCCCTGCTGGACACCACCGTGTCCGGCGTGGCCTTCGACATGCTGCGCACCGTGGACATGGTGTCCGACACCGTCACCTGGTCGTCCAGCGGCTTCTGCGGCAAAAAGCAGCCTATGCCCGTGGGCATGGGCGGCCCGGAGATGCGCTGCCGCATCCTCATCGGCGGCCGATAAAAGGAGGGTCATACAATGGTTGATTTGAAAAAGACATCCGATGCCCTGTGCCGCCTGGCGGCGGAAAACGGGGCCCAGGGCTTCAGCGCCACCGTCTTCACCCGGGAAAAGCAGGAGCTGAACACGGAGAACGACCAGTTCTCCCTCTACCGCACCACCTTTGACCACGGCGCCGCCCTCACCGTGCTGACGGAGGGCCGCAAGGGCGCCGCCTCCGGCAACGATTTAAGCGACGAGGGCCTTTCCGCTCTGGCCCAAAGCGCCATGGCCTCGGCGGCGTCCTCCCAGGCCGACGAGGCCAATGCCATCGCCCCCGGCCAGGGCACCCACACCTTCCATAACGGCCCCTTCGCCCCGGATATGCCCCGGTTCTACGACCGGCTCACCCAGTTCCTCGCCGCTGTGGAACGTGACTACCCCCGGGTAAAGCTGATGGCCATGATTGCCGACCATACCGCCACCCACACCCTCTACGCCAACCACAACGGCACCGCCTTTGAGAATTTCGACGGCGTGTACCACGTGGTGCTGGAGTTCGCCGGCAATGACGGCGCGCGCACCACCGGCTTTCACGATGCCGCCGTGGCCTTCCACGACCTGGACACCCCCATCATGGCCCTGGGCAACGTGGCCCAGGCCCTCCGGGATGCCCAGGACAGCCTCACCACCGCCGCCACCCCGGACAAATTCGTGGGCCCCATCATCATGACCCCCGCCCTTGCCCAGTATGCCGCCGCCATGCTGGTGGACGTGGCCATGAGCGGCAACGTCATCATGGCCGGCACCAGCCTCTGGCGGGACAGCATCGGCAAAGCCGTGGCCTCCGACAAGGTGACGCTGCGCCTGGCGGTGGACGATGACCGCCTTGCCGAGCGTGACCCCTTCACCTCCGACGGCTTTTTGAGCCGGGAGGTCAAGCTCATCGAAAAGGGCGTCCTCCGCAGCCATTGCCTGGATTTGTACGCCGCCAATAAGTCGGGCCGCCCCGTCACGGCCAACGACGGCGCCACCCCCATCATGGAGCCCGGCGAAGACGAGCTTTCCGACATGATCGCCTCCATCGACTGCGGCCTGCTGGTGGGCGGCTTCTCCGGCGGCCATCCCGGCCCCAACGGCGAGCTCTCCGGCGTGGCCAAAAACAGCTTCCTCATCCGCCACGGTAAAATCGTGGGCGCCGTCAGCGAGACCATGATTTCCGCCAACCTGCTGGACCTGTTCCGCTCCGTCACCGCCGTCAGCCGCGAGGCGGTGTGCAGCGGCGACAGCGTGTTCCCCTACGTGAAGTGCGAGGGCGTCACCGTCTCCGGCAAATAGAAAAACGTGTTCCGATGGGCGGGATGCTTCGGCGTCCCGCCCTTGCCATTCCCGCCTGCGGTGCTATAATAAAACAAAAGGAGATGAGCGCCATGTGGGACATTCTGATACGGGGCGGCACCGTCTATGACGGCTGGGAAAAGGACGGCTTCACCGCCGACGTGGCGGTGTCGGAGGGCGTCATCGCCGCCATTGGCCCCCATCTTAATGGGGACGCTGCCCGGGAGATAGACGCCCGGGGCATGGCGGTGACCCCCGGCTTCATCGACGTCCACCGCCACGGCGACCTGGCGGCCCTGCGCCCCGGCTTTGGGGAAATTGAGCTGCGCCAGGGTCTCACCACCGTTATCAACGGCAACTGCGGCATGTCCGCCGCCCCCGCCCGCCCCGCCCGCCGCCGGGAGATTCTGGACTACCTGGCCCCCGTCCTGGGCAGGGGCGAGGCCCCCACCCCCACCATGGCGGCCTACCGCGCCGCCCTGCCGCCCCTGCCCCTGAACGTGGGCACTCTGGTGGGCGGCGGCGTGCTGCGGGCGGACGCGGCAGGCTTTGCAAGCGGCCCCCTGAGCGACGAGCAATACCGCCACATCCACCGCCAAATGGAAGCCGCCCTTTCGGACGGCGCCCTGGGCGTGTCCCTGGGCCTGGGCTATGCCCCGGAGTGCTACTATACCACCGACGAATTGATTCGCGCCCTGGCCCCCCTCCGGGACACCGCCATCCCCCTCACCGTCCATACCCGGGACGAGGGCACCCACGTGGACAAGTCCGTGGCGGAGATGCTCACCGTGGCCCGTGCCCTCCGCTGCCCCCTCCATATCAGCCACTTAAAGGCCATCGGCCGGGCCAACTGGGGCAAAAAGATCCCCGCCGTGCTGTCCATGCTGGAAAATGCCCGCCGCCAGGGCCTTGACGTGACCTGGGACGTGTACCCCTATACCGCCGGCTCCACCCAGCTCCTCCACGTGCTGCCGCCGGAGGTGCTGCAAGGCGGGACGGAGGCCATCTGCCGCCGCCTGGCGGACCCGTCCTGCCGGGCCCATGTGAAGCAGCGGCTCCAAACGGCGGAGGACTATAACAATATCGTCGCCCTCATGGGCTGGGAGAATATCTACCTCACCTCCCTCCAAAAGGCGGAAAACCAGCCCCTCATCGGCAAATCCGTGGCGGAAATCGCCGCCATCCAGGGCAAACCCGAGGCCGACTGCGCCTTCGACCTGCTCATCGCCGAGGGCGGCGACGTCGCCATGGTGGACTTCATCGCCGCAGAGGAGGACATCGCCGCCATTCTCCGCTCCTCCGCCGTGTCCCTTATCTCCGACAGCACCTACCCCACCGCCGGCCGCCCCCACCCCCGGCTGTACGGCACCTTCGTCCGGGCCATCGAGAAGTACGCCGTGCAGGACCGGGTGCTGACCCTGCCCCAGGCCATCCACCGCATGACCGCCGCCCCCGCCGCGGCGCTGGGCCTAAAGGGCAGGGGAGAGCTGCGCCCCGGCTTCGCCGCCGATATCAACGTGTTCGACCCCCTGCGCCTCCATGAAACGGGCACATACGCCCACCCCGCCCAATTCCCGGTGGGCATGGACACCGTGGTGGTAAACGGCGCCATCGTCCTCCGCTGCGGTGCCCTCACCGGCGCCAAGCCCGGTAACATCGTGTAATGATAATTTAAAAAAACGCCCTCTTTTCCGAAGAAAAGAGGGCGTTTTGCGTATGATAAGGAGGATTACAGCGGAATGGCGTCGTTCATCAGATCGTCCACCACCCGCTGCCGCACCTGGGACACGTCGATAGAGCGTACCTTTTCCCGCAGGGGCAGCACCGCCGTAGGGGCCACGGAGAACTGGTCGATGCCCAGGGCCAGGAAGGTTTCCGTCAGGTCGGTCTCCGCCGCCAGCTCGCCGCAGATGCTGCACCGGATGCCGTTTGCTCTGGCGTTCTCCGCCACCAGCTTCACCAGCCGCAGCACCGCCGGATGGTGGGAGTTGTAGAAGCGGCCCAGGTCGCTGTTCTGCCGGTCGCAGGCCAGGGTGTACTGTGTCAGGTCGTTGGTGCCCAGGCAGAAGAAGTCCGCCACCTTGGCCAGCCTGTCGCTGACCAGCGCCGCCGACGGGGTTTCGATCATCACGCCCAGGGCCACGTTTTCCGCAAAGGGCACGCCCTGGGAGCGCAGCTCGTCCCGCACCTGGCGGCACAGTTTTCTGGCCTCCTTCACCTCCCACACGGAGGTCACCATGGGGAACATTATGCTCAGCGTGCCGTAGGCCGAGGCCCGGTACAGCGCCCGCAGCTGGGTGCGGAAAAGGTCGGGCCGGTTCAGGCACAGCCGCAGCCCCCGGGTGCCCAGGGCGGGGTTGGTCTCGGCGGGCAGCACCATGCTGGGGGGACACTTGTCGGCCCCCACGTCCAGCGTGCGTATCACCACTTCCTTGCCCCCCATGGCGGACAGCACCCGCTTGTAGGCGTCAAACTGCTCGTCCTCCCGGGGAATCTGGCTGCGGCGGAGGAACAGCACCTCGCTGCGGAACAGCCCTATGCCCTCGCCGCCGTTTTCCAGCACCGGGTATACGTCGGCGGGGGTGCCGATGTTGCAGCAGATCTGCACCTTCTGCCCGTCGGCGGTGACGGAGGGCAGGGCCTTTAATTGCCGCAGGGCCTGCACCTCCTTTTGCTGCCGCTGCTGCCGCTTCAGCATCCGCTCCCGCATGGCCTCGTCCGGGTCCAGCACCAGCGTGCCGCTGCCGCCGTCCACGATGACCTCCCGGCCCTCGTATTCCGGCCGCAGCGTGTCGCCGATGGCCACAATGGCGGGTATGCCCATGGTGCGGGCCAGAATGGCGGTGTGGCTGGCCCCGGAGCCGCCGGTGGTGACAAAGGCCAGGATCTTCCGCTTGTCCAGCTGCATGGTCTCGCTGGGGGCCAGGTCGTCCGCCGCCAGCACCACCGGCCCTTCAAAGTCGGGCCGTGACCGCTCCACCCCGGTGAGGGCCGCCAATATTCTGTCGGACACGTCCTTCACGTCGGCGCTGCGCTCCCGGAGATAGGCGTCGTCCATGGCGGCGAACATGGCGGCAAACTGCTCCGTCACGTCCGCCACCGCCGCCTCGGCGTTCAGCCGCTGGCTGTGAATCAGCTCCGAGATGGCCTGGGCGTAGTCCGGGTCCCGTGCCATGATCTGGTGGATTTCAAAGAACCGGGCGGCGTCGCTGCCGGCCTCGTTCCGGGCCTGCTGCTCCAGCGCCGCCAGCTCCTCCACCGCCTGGTCCCGGGCGGCGGTGAACCGCAGCCACTCCCGGTAGGGGTCGCCCCCGGTGTGGCGCTCCACCGTCTGCTCCTCCCGGTGTAAAAATTGCAGCGGCCCCACCGCGATGCCCACGCTGGCGCCTTTTCCCTGAATGGAGATCATATTGCCGACCTCTTTCCGCCCCCTTTGGGGGCATTTTTATTAAAAATGTGACTTATTGTGGGAGAAATTGTTCCCGCTCGGTGACGCAGTGGGTTTTCAATTCGGCCACCAGCGCTTCCAGGGCCGAGAGCACGTGGGGCCGGGTGTCGCCCCCTACCAGCACGTACATGATGTCGTCTCCCACCCGGAGCTGCCCCCGGTTCATCCAGTACCGCACCAGGCCGATGCCGGGCAGGCGCCGGGCTCTCTCCGCCGCGGCCTCCGCCTTTTCCGGGTCGTAGTCAAACCGCATGCCGCTGACCGGGGGGGCCTCCTGCCCCTCCCGGACGGCGGAGCGGGCCGTGGCCCGCACCACGCCGTTGTGGATAAGATACATGCCGATGCCCGCCGCTGCCGCCTCCGCCTTGGCCTGCCGCAGCCAATCGTCCGCCGAGGGCGGCGTGGGCCGTGGCTCCTGGGCCGGGGCGCCGCAGTCGGCGCTGCCCTGGGAGCGCAGCATCTCGATGCCGTGGCCCAGAGCGTCCAGCACGGCGGCCAGGTTCTCCCTTGCCGCCTTCTCGCTGCCGGGGAGGTTCACGATAAGGCTCCGCCGCCGCAGGGCGGCCACGCCCCGGGACAGGCACCCTCGGGGGGTGATTTTCATGCTCTCGGCGCGCATGGCCTCGGCGATGCCGGTGCACAGCCGCTCCGCCACGGAGAGGGTGGCCTCCGGGGTAACGTCACGGGGGGAAAACCCGGTGCCCCCGGTGGTGAGTATCAGCGCCGCCTCCAGGGTGTCGGCGCAGTAGGTGAGGGCGGCGGCGATTTGCGCCCCCTCGTCCGGCACCATGGCGGTGTGTATCACCCGATACCCGGCGCCGGCCAGCATGGCGCACAGCGCCGGGCCGCTGGTGTCCTGCCGCAGGCCCTGATATCCCTTGTCGCTGACGGTGATTACCGCCGCTGTGTAGTCGTTCATGCCCGTTCCTCCCTCCGGTAGTCGCCGTGTACGCCGCCGGACTTGGCCAGCAGCCGCAGGTCCGTTATCACCATGTCTCGCTGCACCGCCTTGCACATGTCGTACACCGTCAGCGCCGCGGCGGCGGCGCCGGTCAGCGCCTCCATCTCCACCCCGGTCTTGCCGTCGGTGGCCACGGTGGTCTCGATCTCCACGCTGCACCGCGCCTCGTCCAGCCGGAGCCGCGCCTCGATTTTCTCCAATGGAATGGGATGGCACAGGGGAATGAGGTCCGGCGTCCGCTTGGCCCCCATAATGGCAGCCAGCTGGGCCACCGTCAGCACGTCCCCTTTTTTCACGCCCCCTGCCCGTATGAGGGCAAAGGTATCGCCGTTCACCAGCACCCGTGCCGCCGCCGTGGCTGTGCGGCGGGAGGGGGCTTTCTCCCCCACGTCCACCATCCGGGCGTTGCCCCGGTCGTCAAAATGGGTCAGCTCCATGGCTTTATCCTCCGATTTCGTTCATGGCCCGGCCTGCGCCGCTAAGGCAGCCGCAGGTCAGGTCGCCGTGGGCTTTCGGCTTTGCGGCAATGGCCCGGCGCAGCTGCTGGGCCATCTCCGCCTCCGTCAGCCCCTTTAAGGGGAATTCCCCGGCGCTGTGGAGGCAGGGCTTCACCATGCCGTCCGCCGTGATCCGCAGCCGGTTGCACCGGTCACAAAAGCTGTCGTGTACCGGGCTGATGAGGCCCACCCGGCCCGCCGCCCCCGGCAGGCGGTAGAGCCGGGCCACGCCGCCGTCGGCGGTTTCCTCCCGCAGCTCCGGCAGCGCTCGCAGCACCGCCGTCCCCGGCACGTAGCTTGCCGGGGAAAAGGCGCCGTCCACCATGGGCATCAGCTCAATGAACCGCACGTCCACCCCCATGGTGCGGGTCAGCTCCGCCAGGGCGGGTATCTCGTCGTCGTTGACGCCGCCCATCAAAACGGCGTTGATTTTCACCTGCCGGAACCCGGCCTTGACTGCGCTTTCCACGCCCGCCAAAGCGTCCTGCAGCTCTCCCCGCCGGGTGATGGCGCGGTAGCGCTCGCTCCGCAGGGTGTCCAGGCTGACGTTCACCCGGCTTACCCCCGCCTCTCGCAGGTCCTCCGCCAGAGGCGGCAGCAGCGTGCCGTTGGTGGTGAGGCACACCTCTTCGATGCCCTCCACCGCGGCGCACCGGCGGCACAGGTCCACGATGCCCGGCTTCACCAGCGGCTCGCCGCCGGTGAGCCGCAGCTTGCGCACGCCCAGGCCCGCCGCCGCCCGCACCGCCGCCACCATCTCGTCCTGGGTCAGCATTTCGCCGTGGGGCCGCTTTTGAACGCCCGCCTCCGGCATGCAGTAGCGGCACCGCAGGTTGCACAAATCCGTCACCGAGAGGCGCAGATAGGTGATTTCCCGTCCCATCGAATCCTTCATATCAATACCTGCCAAAGGTGCAGTTGGGGTAATGGCACGCCGGGCAAAGCTGGCAAAGGCCGCCGTCCCCCAGCCGCAGCAAATCCTCTTTCGTAATGGGGTCGCCTGTAAAAATCTGGGGCAGCAGCACGTCCAGCACCGTGGTGGGCAGGCTGATGGCCGCCCCCGGCACGCCTAAGATGGGCACGCCGCCCAGATAGGCCACCAGCGTCATGTTCCCCGGCTGGGCGGGCACGCCGTGGGTGATGATGTCCGCCCCCAGCGCCCGGATGGCGGTGGGGGTCAGGTCGTCGGGGTCCACCGACATGCCGCCTGTGAAGATGAGGAAATCCGCCCCCCGGTCAAGATACCCCCGGGCGGCGCCCACAATCATATCCAAATCGTCGTCGCAAACGGTGCAGCCCAGAATCTCCCCGTCAAACCGGGACAATTTCTTCCGGATCACCGGCTGGAATTTGTCCTGAATCCGCCCCGTGTAAATCTCCGACCCCGTGATGATCACGCCTACGTTCCTGTGGCCGTAGGGCCGCAGATCCAACAGTTTTTTGCCCTTGCACAGCGCCTCGGCGTCCATGATCTGCTGTTCCTTCGTCACCAGCGGCACGATCCGCATGGAGGCCAGCCGCGCCCCCGGCTGCACCGGGTAGTGGTCGGGGAGGGTGGCGATGGTGATGTCGCCGATGTGGTTCACCGCGTCAAGGAGCGCCCGGTCTACCCGGAAAAGCCCCTCCCGGTCAGCGATCAGCAGCATCTTTCCCTCCGAGGGCCCCTCGTAATGGGCCCCCTCCACCGGGGCCATGGCCGCCAGGCGTCGGGCGCAGTCCTCCTCGTGGAGCTCCCCGGCCTCCGCCTCCCAGATGAACACCGTCCGCTTGCCCAAGTCCAGCAGCCTGGGCACGTCCTCCTCCGTAATCACGTGGCCCCGCCGGAAGGCGGCGCCCTTGAAGCCGTCCCGCATGGCGGTGATGTCGTGGCAGAGGGTCATGCCCACCGCCTTTTCCACCTGTACCTTTTTCATGCTTATTCCTCCAGCAGCAGCAGCGCCTCCCGGGGCAGGTGCAGCGTCACGCTGTCCGCCCTGTGGTCACGCCACCACGATTTGTCCACTTCCCAGCCCAGGGGTCTTTTCCCGCCCTGGGGCTGCACCATCACCGTGCAGGAGAAGGGGTTTTCCACCACCTCCGTCACCGCGCCGCGTACCTCGTTCTCCCCGGGGCCGTATTGCACAGCGTGCATCCGCACCCCCACGTACCGCGCCGCTTTCGGCACGTCGCCCGCCGCCAATATCACGCCCCAGTCGTCAGCCAATATCCGTCCGTCCGGCAAAAGGGTAATGGGGGAGAGGTTCTTGCAGCCCGTCAGCGCCGCCCCGGCCCGGGTGCGGGGCTGGGCAAAAATGGCCTCCTTCGTCCCCCGGGCGGTGACGTGTCCATTTTCCACCAGGGCCATGGCGTCGCTCAATCGGTAGGCCTCGTCCCTGTCGTGGGACACCAGCACCACCGTCTTGCCAAAGTCCCGGATGGTGCGCCGCAGCTCCCCCTCCAGGGCAAACCGCAGGTGGCTGTCCAGGGCGGAAAAGGGCTCGTCCAGCAATAGAATGTCCGGCTCGTTCAGCAGTATCCGCCCCAGGGCGATGCGCTGCTGCTCGCCGCCGGAGAGCTGGGAGGGCAGCTTTTCCGCCGCCGCCGTCAGGCCCAGGGTGGCCAGCATGGCGTCGGCCTTGGCCCCGGCCCCCTTTTTGTCCCCCCGCACGCCGCACAGCAGGTTCTGCCGGGCCGTCATGTGGGGGAACAGGGCGTACTGCTGAAAGAGATACCCCACCCGCCGCTGCTGGGGCGGCAGGTTGATGTGCGAATCCGAGTCAAACAGCACCCGCCCGTCCACCTCGATACGCCCCCGGTCGGGGGTCACGATGCCAGCAATGGATTTCAGCGTCATGCTCTTGCCGCTGCCGGAGGCCCCCAGCAGGGCCAGTGTCTCCCTCTCGGCGGTAAACGCCATCCGCAGGGTGAAACCGGGCAGCGTTTTTTCGATGTCTACCACAAGAGACATTTACGCCGCCTCCTTCCGCCGCTCCAGCAGGTTTACCGCCAAAAGCACCGCCGCGGAGATGGCCACGTTCACCAGCACCCACCGCAGGGCCAGGGCGTCGTTGCCCGTCCGCCAGAGCTGATATACCGTGGTGGACACGGTGGCTGTCCGCCCCGGGGTGTACCCGGCGATCATGCTGGTGGCGCCGTATTCCCCCAGGGCACGGGCGAAGGTCAGCACCGTCCCCGCCAGAATCCCCTGGCGGCACACCGGCATCCGGATGCGCCAGAAGATATAGGTGTTGGACAGGCCCAACGTCTGCCCCGCCTGGGCCAGGGTCTCGTCAAAGGACTCGAAGGCCCCCCGGGCCGTGCGGTACATCAGCGGGAACACCACCACCGCCGTGGCGATGATGGCGGACCACCACGTCATGGTGAGCCGCAGCCCCAGCACCCGCAGCGCCCAGGCGCCAATCACCCGCCTCGGCCCTAAAAGCCGCAGCAGCAGATAGCCCACCACCGTGGGGGGCAGCACCAGCGGCAGCGTGAGAATCACGTCCGCCACGCCCTTGATAAGCCGGGGCAGCCGCGCCGCGTAATAGGCCAGGGCGATACCGGCGAAGAACACAATGGCCGTGCTGACCGCCGCGATCCGCAGCGAGTTCCACAGCGGGAACCAGTCCATATCGCCCACCTGCCTTTCTTTACGAAAAAGGGCAGGCGGGAAAGCCCATACCTGCCCAATGAAATCATATCGCGGTTTTGCCCCGGTGTCAACCAAGAGGCGTAAAGCCCACGGCGGCAAATACCGCCCCCGCCTCCTCCGAGCGCAGGTAGTCCAAAAACGCCTGTGCCGCCTCCGGGTGGGCCGACGTGTTCAGCACCGCCGCCGGGTAGATCACCTGGCCGCACATCTCCGCCGTGGCGGTGTCGGTGATGGGCAGCCCTGCGGAGCAGGCGTCCGTGGCGTAGATGATGCCGCAGTCCACCGCCGCCTCCGCCACCTGGGAGGTGACCTCCTTCACGTTGCTGCCGTAGGTCAGGCAGCCCGCCGCCGCCAGCGCCTCCTCGTTCAGTCCGTAGTAGTCAAAAATCTTCTGGGTGTACTGGCCCACCGGCACGTCGCTGTTGCCCATGGCCAGCAGTACCGTGCCCTCCCGCAGCGCCGCCGCCAGGTCGTCAAAGGAGGCGATGCCCGCCCCCCGGCCCTGGGCCACCGACAGAGCCACCCTGTTCTCCAGCAGGTCCACCCGGCTGCCTTGCAGCAGGAGGTCCAGCCCCTCCGGGTTGCCGTGTTCCGCGTCCCGGGCGCCGTCCAGGGCGTTCATCTGCTTGGGGGCGGCGGAGATAAAGAGGTCGCATTCCGCCCCCTCCTGTATCTGGGTCTTCAGCGTGCCGGAGGAGTCGAAGCTGCACACCACCGTCACCTCCGGGGCCACGGCCTTGTACATCTCCACGATCTCCGTCACCGTCTCCTGCAGCGACGCCGCGGCGAACACCGTCAGCGTCACCTGCTCCGTCCGGGCTTCCGTCTCCGTCTGCCGCGCCCCGCAGCCCGCCAGGGCCGGCACCATCGCCAGGGCCATCATCCATGCCACACAGCGTTTCATCGCTCCGTCCTCCCATTCATATAAAATAGTACCTCTCAATATGGTTATTCTCGCATGAGAATAACGAAAAGTCAAGGGTTTTTTCCCACCCCGGCCCTTTCCTTTTTTCGACAATGTGATAGAATGGAAAGGAATTTACACTGGAGGCGACCCACACATGGCAAAAAAACAGCCGGATTTCCGCTCCATGAGCTTCTATCAGATCTGGATACGCAGCTTCTGCGACGGTAACGGCGACGGCATCGGCGACCTGTACGGCGTGTACGACAAGCTGGACTACATCCGCTCCCTGGGGGTGGACGCCATCTGGTTCAGCCCCATCTATCCCTCCCCCAACGCCGACTACGGCTACGACGTGTCCGACTACCGCAACATCCATCCCGACTACGGCACCCTGGCGCAGTTTCAAAAGGTGCTGGACAAGGCCCACGCCCTGGGCCTCAAGGTGATCCTGGACCTGGTCATCAATCACACCTCCGACGAGCATTTCTGGTTTCAGGAGAGCCGCAAGGGGGGCGACAACCCCTACCGGGACTACTACATCTGGCGGGACGGCAAAATGCGCCATGGCCGCCGCCTGCCCCCCAACAACTGGTCCAGCCAGTTTGCCGGCTCGGCCTGGGAATATGACGAGGTCCGGGGCCAGTATTATCTCCACCTCTTCGATAAAAAGCAGGCGGATTTGAACATGGATAACCCCGCCGTGCGGCAGGAGATCTGCGATATCATGCGCTTCTGGCTGGAAATGGGGGTGGACGGCTTCCGGGAGGACGTCATCACCTTCATCTCCAAGGACCCCCGCCTGCCTGACGGTCTGCCGGGGCTGCCGGTGATCAACGGCATGCCCTACTATAAGGACGGCCCCAACATCATCCCCTACCTGGCCCAGTTCCGGGCGGTGGCAAAGGAGTACGGCGCCATCCAGATCGGCGAGGCCCCCATGACCGGCGTTCGCTCCGCCCTGCGATATATCAAGGGCCGTGACCGGGTGCTGGATATGATCATCCAGTTCGACGCCATGTCGGCGGACTGCTTTTTGACCGAGTATCTCCACCATCCCTTCTCCCTGCGCAAGCTGAAAAAGGCCTTCTCCCGCTGGCAGTACGGCCTGAACGGCAAGGCGTGGAACTGCCTGTATCTGGAAAATCACGACCATCCCCGGGTCATCAGCCGCTACGGCAGCACCCTCTTCTGGCGGGAGTCCGGCACCGCCCTGGCGGCAGCCTACCTGTTCCAGCAGGGCAGCCCCTTCCTCTACCAGGGCCAGGAGATTGGCATGACCAACATCCACCTGGCCTCCATCGACCAGTATCTGGACGTGGCCTCCAGGAACATCTACCGTATGTTCCACCGCCATGAGCCGGAGGAGAAGCGGATGCACCGCATCCACGTCTCCTCCCGGGACTCCGCCCGCACCCCCATGCAGTGGACCGGCGGCCCCCACGCCGGCTTCTCCGCCGTCACCCCCTGGTTTTTCCTCAATCACAATTACCACCGTATCAACGTGGAGAGGGAGGAAAAGGACGGCGACAGCATTCTGAACTTCTACCGCGCCTGCTTAAAGCTCCGCAAGGAAAACCAGGCCCTTCTCTGGGGCAGCTACCGGGAGTATGACCCCCGCCACCCCCACATTTATATGTATGAGCGCGCCTACCGGGGTCAGCGGGTGCTGGTGGTGGTCTCCTTCAGCCACCTGCCCCAGCCCTGCGACCTGCCCGGCGACTGGCACAGCGCCGCCACCCGTACCCTGCTGTGCAATTATCCCAACCCCCGCCTGGGCTTCCTGCGGCCCTACGAGGCCCAGATTCTCACAAAATAGCGCCAAAAAATTGACACCGCCGCCCCGGTTGTGGTACATTGTTGCCGTGTGAAACCGGCGGTGCGCCGCCCCGGAATAAGGAGAGAATCACTATGTTTGGAAGACGACCCGACGGCCGCCGCGTCAAGGGCATTGACCCCATCGTGCAGATCACGCCCTATATCATGCCCATGCGCTGCGACGCCCAGGTATTTTTGAAGCACAACGTAGACCTGGAGAAGATGAACCGCTACATCCGCACCCACGCCGCGGACAATGGGGAGCGGTTTTCCCACATGAACGTCATCGTGGCGGCCTACGTCCGTGCCGTCAGCCAGAATCCCGAGGTCAACCGCTTCATTATGAATAAGCAGTATTATTCCCGCAACAACTGCTCCGTGGCCCTCACCATTCTGAAAAACCCCACCGACGCCGACCAGGGCGAGAGCGTGGTGAAGTTCCGCTTCGACCTCACCGACACCATCTACGACGTCCGCGACCGCATGGAGGCGGCGGTGAACGCCGGCCGGGGCGACCAGCCTGCCGGGTTCCTGGACAAGCTGGTGGCGGCCCTGTTCAAGGTGCCGGGGCTGCCCACGGCGGTGGTGGGCGTCGTCCGCCTGCTGGACCGCTACGGCCTGTGTCCCGCCGCCCTCATCGACGAGCTGCCCTTCCACGTGGGCATGTACATCACCAACACCGCCTCCATCGGCCTCCACGATGTGAACCATCACATCTACAATTTCGGCAACGTCAGCATGTTCTTCAGCATGGGCCTTGCCGAGAAGATCGCCGTGGTGGAGGACGGCCAGGCCCGCATGAAGCGGTTCCTGCCCCTGGGCGCGGTGGTGGACGAGCGGGTCTGCTCCGGCGCCCATTACGCCCGGTTCTTCAACGATATGCGCCGCTGCCTGGAGCACCCGGAACTGCTGGAGCAGCCCCCCCGTGAGGTCCGCTTCGACCCCGGCTGCGAGTACCACGTCCCCAAGCCGGAAAAAGAATAAAAAACCGCCGCCCGGCCCTCCCCTAAGGATAGGCGGACGGCTTTTTATGCAGTGAACACTGAAAACTGAATCATAAAGGAATCCGCTCCGCGGAGGAATTCAATAATCCCCTCACCGTCCAGCCTT
This sequence comes from Oscillospiraceae bacterium, assembly GCA_017412585.1. Taxonomy (GTDB): domain Bacteria; phylum Bacillota; class Clostridia; order Oscillospirales; family Oscillospiraceae; genus Vescimonas. The sequence continues at coordinate 8,552 of JAFPXK010000062.1, read as the reverse complement.
CCCCCCGAGGGGGAAGGCAGTGAAAAGTTTTATCCTATCGCCCCGCCTTCCCCCTGGGGGGGGAAGGTGGCACGGCCGCAGGCTGTGACAGATGAGGGGGCGATGAGAGCCAAGGGCGGGTGAATGGTGAACGGTATCGGCAACCGTGGGTAGGGGCGGGGCTCTGCTCCGCCCTATGCCGGCAGCACCACCCGCCACACCCCGGTTGACCGAACACGGTAACGCCCCCCGTAGGGCGGGACCTATGTGTCCCGCCAACCCCGCAGCACCACCCACCAACCCCGGTTGAATGGCATCCGGCACCACCCTCCGTAGGGGCGGGGCTTACCCCAAGGGCACTGGCTCCACCAACTGCTCATTCTTCGCAGGGTGTCGCTGGCGCTGCTCCGCCCGCAAGGCAGCGATTCCCACCACGGCCGGATGAATGGCAATCGGTAACGATGAACCCTCCGTAGGGGCGGACGACTCTGTCCGCCCCCTCTGCGTCCGCGCAACATCTGCCCTGTCCCCTCCGTAGGGCCCGCCGCTACCCCAAGGGCACTGGCTCCACATTCCGCTCATTCTTCGCGGTGTGTCGCTGGCGCTACCCCAAGGGCACTGGTTCCGGCAGCCGCTCGTACCTCGCGGGCCGTCACTGGCGCCCAGCGGCCCGCCCCCCCGGGCCGCGATTACCGCCAAGGTTCGCTGCATGACACCCCGGCCCCACCCCTCCGTAGGGGCGATTCACGAATCGCCCGCCGCCCCGGCGGCAACATACACCCTAAAATAAACAAAAAGGTATCCGCTGCGCGCATGTTATATCCATCCGCGCAGCGGATACCGCAATAATTCAATCTTCAGTATCCATTATCATCTCACACCCGATACCCGCCTTTGCCGTCGCTGATCAGCGCCGTCTCATACAGCGCCGTCAGCGCCTTTACCATGGCCTGGGTATCGCTCTCCGCCGCCGTCTCCCAGGCGGAGTGCATGGCCAGCTGGGCGCAGCCCACGTCCACCGTGTTCAGGGCCACCTGTGTGTTGGCGATGTTGCCCAGGGTGGAGCCCCCGGCCATGTCGGGGCGGTTATTGTAATGCTGCACCGCCACCCCCGCCTTTTCGCACACAAGGCGGAAAATGGCGTCGGAAACGCCGTCGGTGGTGTAATGCTGGGCCGCGTTGTGCTTAATCACCACGCCGCCGCCCATCCGTGGGGCGTGGCGGGCGTCCGCCAGCTCCGGGTGGTTGGGGTGCTGGGCGTGGGCGTTGTCGCAGGAGGCCATAAAGCTATTGGCCAGCCACGCCGTCAAATCCCGCTCCCCGCTCCAGGCGGCAATCCGCTCCGCCACGCTGCGCAGGAAGGGCGCCGCCGCCCCCTGCTTGGTCTGGCTGCCCACCTCCTCGTTGTCGAACAGGCAGCACACCGCCGCCGTGCCCGCCGCAGGCTCCGCCTCCAGCAAAGAGCGAAGCGCCGCGTAGGCGCACTGCAGGTCGTCCAGCCGCGGCGCCGACACCAGGCCGTTCCAGCAAACGCCCCTCTGGGGATTGTAGAGAAACAGATCGTCCCCCAAAATGTCCTTTTCCTCCGCCCCGGCGGCAGCGGCAATCCGCTCTTTCAGGCTGCCGCAGCCCTCCAGCCCGTATACCGGCACCAGGTCCACCGCCGGGTTCAGGGCGTTTTTCTCGTTCATCTGCCGGTTCATGTGGATGGCCACGTTGGGGATCACGGCGCAGGGCTCCCGGAGGTCCACCAGCCGGGTCTCCACGCCGCCCTCTGTCCGCACCAGCACCCGCCCGGCGATGCTTAGGGGCCTGTCCAGCCACGTGGCGTAGATAGAGCCGCCGTACTTCTCCACGCTCAGCCGCTCCACCCCCACGCCGGGGAACTGGGGGTCCTCATTCAGCTTAAAGCTGGGGCTGTCGGTGTGGGCCGCCGCCATCATCAGCCGTGCCACGGGCCCCTCCGGCAGCCGGAAGGCGATCACCGACGAGCCGTTGCGCATCACGTAATACTTCCCGCCCGGAGTGAGGTGCCATTCCTCCGTCTCCGTCAGATGGGTGTACCCCGCCGCCTCCAACAGGGCGGCGCTGTGCCCGGCGGTGTGGAAGGCGGTGGGGCATTGGACGATATAGTCCAGCAGAGCTTCCATATTCTGGTCTCCTTACAAAAAATTCTTTGCCGCGTTGAAGCGATAAAGCGCTACATCTTGTGTGCGGCTTCTGTTTCGCCACGATTATATAGCGCGGCGCCGGCAAAGTCAATGTTTCCGCCCCCTTTCGCCGCCCGGGAGCCATTGACTTGACGGCCCCTTTCCTATATAATAGTATTACAAATATACGCTATTTCAGCGATTTTCCAATAAATGACCCATAGGAGGCACAACATGAAATTTTCCGAAATGCCCTATACCCGTCTGGATATCGATGCATTGAAGCAGCAGCTCACGGAGGTCCGCGACGCCCTCCGCGCCGCCGCCTCGGTGGAGGAGCAGATCGCCGCCATCGACCGGCTCAACGTCATCAGCGGCCGGGTCAGCACCATGAGCAATCTGGCCTACATCCGCCACACCATCGACACCCGGGACGAATTCTACGACAAGGAGAACGACTTCAACGACGAGAATCTCCCCCTCCTCCGTGAGCTGGAGCAGGAGATCAACGCCGCCATGCTGTCCTCCCCCTTCCGCCCCGCCCTGGAGGAGAAGTTCGGCAAGCTGATTTTCACCAACCTGGAGATCGAGCAGCGCACCTTCAAGCCCGAGATGGTGGAGCTGATCCAGAAGGAGAATAAGCTCACCAGCGAGTACCAGAAGCTCTACGCCTCCGCCATGGTGGAGTTCGACGGCAAGACCATGCCCCTGCCCAAGCTGCGCCCCTACAAGGAGAGCGCCGACCGGGCCGTCCGCAAGGCGGCCACCGAGGCCGAGGGCCGCTTCTTCGATGCCCACCGTGAGGAGCTGGACCGGCTCTATGATGAGCTTATCCACGTCCGCACCGCCCAGGGCCGGATGATGGGCTACGACAACTTCATCCCCCTGGCCTACGACCGCCTGGGCCGCAACTGCTACGACGCCGCCAAGGTAGCCGCCTTCCGCGACCAGATCGCCACCGACCTGGTGCCCATCGTGGCCAAGGTAAAGGAGGCCCAGGCCAGGCGCATCGGCCTTGACAAGCTGAAGTTCTATGACGACCTGGTGCTCTTCCCCGACGGCAACCCCGTCCCCCAGGGCACCGCCGACGATATCCTGGCCGCCGGTCTGGAGATGTACCACAAGCTGAGCCCCGAGACCGCCGCCTTCATCGACCACATGTATGACAATGAGCTGCTGGACGTGCTCAGCAAGGACGGCAAGGCCCCCGGCGGCTACTGCACCGAGATCTACGACTACCATTCCCCCTTCATCTTCTCCAACTTCAACGGCACCTCCGGCGACGTGGACGTGCTGACCCACGAGGCGGGCCACGCCTTTGCCGGCTGGCGGGCTATGCGCAAGGGCATCATCCCCCAGCTCATGAGCCCCACCATGGAGTCCTGCGAGTGCCACTCCATGAGCATGGAGTTCCTCACCAGCCCCTTCCATCACCTGTTCTTCGGCCCCGCCACCCGGAAGTACGAGATCGCCCACTGCGAGGAATCTCTCACCTTCATCCCCTACGGCTGCATGGTGGACGAGTTCCAGCACCGCATGTATGAGAATCCCGACCTGACCCCCGCCCAGCGCAATGAGGTCTGGATGGAGCTGGAGCATAAATACCGCCCCTGGAACGACTTTGCCGACCTGCCCTTCTACGGCCGGGGCGCCGGCTGGCAGCGCCAGCTCCACATCTATCAGCACCCCTTCTACTATATCGATTACTGCATGGCCCAGACGGTGGCCTTCCAGTTCTGGATGGCCTACCTCCGCAATCGGGACGACGCCTGGCAGCGGTATCTGGCCTTTGTGGACAAGGGCGGCACCTGCACCTTCGAGGAGCTGGTCCACGGCGCCGGGCTGAAGGTGCCCTACGATCCCGGCTGCATGAAGGAAGTGGGCAGCGCCATTCAGCGCTGGCTTGCCGAAAATCCACTGAACGCATAGTTATTTTTCGCTGATTTTTGACAAATCCATCAAAATTACGGATTTAGGCTTGTAATCTGCCCGGGGCTTATTGTATAATATTCCATCATGGCGGCGCCTGCCCCTGTGGGATTGGGTGAACTGTACCCCTCCGGGGCTGCGCCGATGCAGGAGGACAGCGGTGCTATCCGGAAAATACAGCAAGGATTATACACTGCATGAGGAGCTGGACGAGCGTGGCCGTCTCCGCACGGTGGCGGACTATGTGGGCGATTATTACCGCTACGTCCTGCCCCGTGACCGCCGCGGCCTGCCCCTGGCCACGGCGCTGACGGCGCTGTGCGCCGTGGCCCTGCTGGTGCCGCTGCTGGCGGTGGCCCCCATCCTGCGGGTGTGGTACGTGATGATTCCCCTGGCCCTGACCATTGCGCCGGTGGCGCTGCTGGCCCAGTGGTGCATCCGGCTGCTGACCCTGGGGGAGAAGCTGACCCATGAGCGGCGGGATCAGATCGAGCGCCTGGCCCCCTGGAGCTTCCTGGCCGCCCTGCTGGCGGCGGCGAGCCTGGCCGGGCAGATCGTGTATGCCGCCACAGGCCAAGGCCCCCTCCACCTGCCCACCCTCTGCGCCACGGCGGCGCTGCTGGGCAGCGGCGCGGCCCTCTTCGCCCTCCGCCGCCGCTTCGCCATGGAGGTCATCCCCGGCGAAGAAACCGAATAAACTGCGCCGTGCGCCAAAACAGGGTACCCTGTTTTCATCTTCTTTCCCTGGCGGGAAAGAAGATAATGCCGCTTTCGGCGCCTACGCGATGGGTTATTCCTTGCGGCTTGCCGCATGAAATAAAAATACTAAAAAAGGAGATTCAAGATGAACACCAAGAAGATTTTGTCTCTGCTCTTGGCACTGGTGATGGTTGTCGCCCTGCTCGCAGGCTGCGGCCAGACCGCCACTCCCAGCAACGAGGGCGAAGAGGCTCCCGCCGAGGCCAAGACTCTGTCCGTCGGCTACAGCCCCTTCAACAGCAAGTTCTCCCCCTTCTTTTCCCAGACTGCGTACGATCAGGACGCTATGGCCATGACCCAGCTGGGCCTGCTGGCCTCTGACCGTACCGGCGCCATCATCCTCAAGGGTATCGAAGGCGAGACCATCAACTATAACGGTACCGATTATACCTATTATGGTCCCGCTGATCTGACCATCACCGAGAATGCCGACGGCACCGTGGATTACGATTTCGTTCTGCGCGATGACCTGGTCTTCTCCGATGGCGAGCCCCTGACCGTGGATGACGTCATTTTCTCCATGTACGTTCTGTGCGACCCCACCTACGATGGCTCCAGCACCCTGTATGCTCAGCCCATCGAGGGCATGGAGGCCTATCGCAGCGGCATGGACACCCTGCTGAACCTGCTCTATGCCGCCGGCCGCGACAATGCTGACTTCACCTATTGGACCGAAGAGCAGCAGACCGCCTTCTGGGGCAAGTATGACGCCGCTACCACCGCTCTGGCCCAGGAGATCGTGGACTACTGCGTGGGCGCCGGCTATGCCGCCGAGGGTGACATCAACGCCGCTGCTTCCGCCTGGGGCTTCGGCGGTGAGACCATCGAGGAGTTCGCTGCCGCTCTGGAGGCCGCTTACGGCGCTGACGTCGCCGGCATGATCAACACCGAGAACGCCGGCTCCACCGTCGAGGACCTGTTCCCCGGCCTGGACGAGTACGCCACCACCGGTATCCAGACCGGTGAGTCCGCCGCCAGCATCACCGGTATCCAGAAGACCGGCGACAACAGCCTGCGGGTGCACATGACCAAGGTGGACGCCACCGCTATCTATCAGCTGGGCGTGTCCATTGCTCCTCTGCACTACTACGGCAACAAGGACCTGTATGACTACGACAACAACTCTTTCGGCTTCCCCAAGGGCGACCTGAGCTCTGTCCGTGCCAAGACCACCCAGCCCATGGGTGCCGGCCCCTACAAGTTCATCAAGTTCGAGAACGGCGTCATCAACTATGAGGCCAACGAGAACTACTTCCAGGGCGAGCCCAAGACCAAGTACGTCAACTTCGTGCAGTGCAACAGCGATGACGATAAGCTCAACGGTATCGTCACCGGCACCATCGACATCACCGATCCCACCTTCTCCGACAAGAACATCACCGCCATCGAGCAGACCAACGGCGGCGAGCTGACCGGCGATAAGATCACCACCAACACCGTGGACAACCTGGGCTACGGCTACATCGGCCAGAACGCCATCAACGTGTCCGTGGGCGGCGACGGCGCTTCCGAGGCCTCCAAGAACCTGCGTAAGGCCTTCGGCACCATCTTTGCCGTGTATCGTGACGTGGCCATCGACTCCTACTATGGCGATCGCGCCTCCGTCATCAACTACCCCATTTCCAACACCTCCTGGGCCGCTCCCCGTCCCGCCGATGACGGCTACAAGGTAGCCTTCTCCGTGGATGTGAACGGCAACGATATCTACACCTCCGATATGGACGCTGAGGCCAAGTACGCTGCTGCCAAGGCCGCTGCTCTGGGCTTCTTCGAGGCCGCCGGCTACACCGTTCAGGACGGCAAGGTCACCGCTGCTCCCGAGGGCGCCAAGATGGAGTACACCTTCTGGATTCCCGGCGACGGCACCGGCGATCACCCCGCCTTCATGATCGTCACCGAGGCTGCCAATGCTCTGGAAGAGCTGGGCATCAAGCTGAACATCAAGGACCTGACCAACAGCTCCGATCTGTGGGATAACCTGGACGCCATCCAGGTCGATATGTGGGCCGCCGCCTGGGGCGCCACCGTCGATCCCGATATGTATCAGATCTACTACTCTGACGTGGCCAACGCCGGCACTGCCCGCGACGGTCAGAACCCCATGGGCGGCGCTGCCCAGGGCGGTTCCAACTATGAGTACTGCATCGCCGATCCCGAGCTGGATAAGCTGATCATGGACGCCCGCGCCACCACCAATCAGGAGTACCGCAAGGCCATGTACAAGGCCTGCCTGGACATCGTGGTTGACTGGGCCGTGGAGACTCCCACCTATCAGCGCCAGAACGCCATCATCTTCTCCACCGAGCGTGTGAACATGGCTACTGTTACTCCCGACATCACCACCTTCTATGGCTGGATGAGCGAGATTCAGAACCTGGAGATGAACTGAGCGCAGGCTGAACGCCTGATCTGACACAGCGAAACGTCTGCCGTCCCCGCGGCGCAAGCCGCGGGGGCGGCGGCGACGCCGTATATCAAAGGGCAGCTCCCGGAAAGAGCCGTCTTTTGATATACGGCGATTTGAGCATATCCCGGCGCCCCACCCTTGACGAATGGAGGTAAACCCATGCATAAATACATCATAAAGCGTCTGCTTTATTCCGCCCTCATCTTTTTCTTTGTGATGCTGGTCATCTATATCATCCTGCGCTGCCTGCCCACCTCTTATCTGGAGAACGTGGCCCGGCAGATGTCCCAGCGCCCCGGCTCCAAGACCTACCAGGAGTGGCTGGCCCAGCTGGAGGCCCAGTATGGTATGGATAAGGGCTATCTGGCCGGCTACTTCGGCTGGCTGGGCAACTTCATCACCGGCAATCACGGCGACAGCTGGTTCTACACCGTGCCCGTCATCGAGAAGTTCCATGACACCGTGTGGCTGTCCTTCTGGATGGGCCTCATCGTCTTGTTCTTCGAGGTCATCATCTCCATTCCCCTGGGTATCCTGGCGGCTACCAAGCAGTATTCCGTCACCGACTACACCGTGTCCATCGTGGCCCTGGCCGGTATCTCCCTGCCCACCTTCTTCTTCGCCTCCCTTTTGAAGCTGGTGTTCAGCGTGAAGCTGGGCTGGTTCGACCTGTTCGGCCTGGTGGGCCGCAACTACGAGCGCCTGTCCCCCATGGGCCAGTTTTTGGATAAGGCCCACCATCTGGTGCTGCCCATCGTCACCCTGGTGGTGCTGTCCATCGGCGGCCTTATGCGCTATACCCGCACCAATATGCTGGAGGTCATGAGCGCCGACTATATCCGTACCGCCCGGGCCAAGGGCCTGGATGAGCACAGCGTCATCTATAAGCACGCCTTCCGCAACACCCTCATCCCCCTGGTCACCATCCTGGGCGGCTCCCTGCCGGGCCTGTTCTCCGGCGCCCTGATTACCGAGACCCTCTATGCCATCCCCGGCATCGGCTACACGTCTTATAACGCCATGGTGGGCGGCGACATCCCGTTCTCCATGTTCTACCTGGCCTTTATCGCCATTCTCACGCTGCTGGGCAACCTGATTGCCGACCTGCTGTACGCGGTGGTGGACCCCCGGGTCCGTCTGTCTTAACGAGGGGAGGATGCCACAATGAAAATCAACGATAAAGATAAAAACGACATCCTGGCCGCCAAGCTCAACGAGCAGGCCGAGGCCCAGACGGCGGTGGACGCCACCCCCGCCTCCGAGGAATATTCCCTCAACGACGACCGCCGTGTCAAGGTGCTGTCCCCCGGCGCCATGGTGGCCAAGCG
>JAFPXK010000005.1 GCA_017412585.1 Oscillospiraceae bacterium | reverse complement strand
TGGACTCGGGGTTGTTGACCACCATGGTATGGGTCTCCCGGATAAGCTCAATCTCGGCGGGGTTGACGTGGATGCAGTGGCCCAGAATGGTCCTGTCCCCCAGGATGCCGTGGTCATGGAGGCGCTGCACCGGGCGGCGGCCGTAGTTCTGCAGGCTGTCGTACACGTCGTTCATGCCCTCGGAGACGTGGATATGGTAGCCGGTGCGGCCATTGTTGGCGGCCACCATGCGGTCAAAGGTCTTGTCGGACAGGGTGAACAGGGCGTGGCCGCCGAACATGGCGGCAAGCATGGGGTCCTTCTCCTTTTCGCAGTGGGTGATCCAGTCGGCGTTCTCCTGGATGGCCTGGAGGCACTTCTCCTCGCCGTCACGGTCGGAGACCTCGTAGCACAGGCAGGAGCGGATGCCGAACTTCTTGGCGCTCTCGCCAATCTGGAACAGGGAGCCGGGGATCTGGGCGTAGGCGGCGTGATGGTCGAAGATGGTGGTGACGCCCTGCTTGATGCAGTCGATATACAGCGCGTCGGCACTGGCACGGCTGCCCTCCAGGGTCAGCTTGCGGTCCATGGCCCACCAGGTGCCGTCCAGCACCTCGTAGAAATTGGTGGGGTTGTTGCCCACGATGCTCAGGCCCCGGGCCAGGGCGGAGTAGATGTGGGTATGGGCGTTGATGAAGGCGGGCATAATCACGCCGCCCCGGGCGTCAATGATTTCCGCGTCGGGGTACTTTTGGCGCAGAACGCTCTCCTCCCCTACCTCGGTGATGTGGCGGCCCTCAAATGCCACCGCGCCGTGCTCGTAATAGCCTTTGCCGGCCTCATCCCGGGTGATGAGGCGTCCGTTGGTGACCAGAGTCATAACAAATCCCTCCTGTAAAGTGTGATTTCCAATGGGCTATCCCTCCGCTAAAACAAAAATGTTCCAAACCCCAAAGGGTCTGAAACACTCAAGCCTCAGCCGAGTGATAGTTGCAGCCCGTGCGCGAAGCACTTCCTTACAGCTACCAATCTTGGATTGTTGGTCATATTATACATCTTTTGAATGGGGATTGCAATAATAAATTGTGGAAAAGAGATAGAAAATCGTGGGGCGGGAGGGGGCGGACAGAGTCGTCCGCCCCTACGATGGTTTTGATGCCGTGTGCCTTTCATGACGGCAGGGAGCAGGGCGGGATGGCGGGACACATAGGTCCCGCCCTACGGGGGATGCACCTTTTTCGTAGGGCGGCACCTGCGTGTGCCGCCTTTACGGAGATATGGCATCCTGCCGAAAGCCTCTGCGGGATCGCCCCCTCATCCGTCACGGCCTATGAGCCGCCGGGCGCCAGTGACGGCCCGCGAGGTACGAGCGGCTGCCGGAACCAGTGCCCTTGGGGTAGGCGGCGGCCCCTACGAAAATGCAGCGCATTTCATGCGTTGGGCGGCGGCCAGGAGGGCGGTTTTTTCGTTGGGCAGGGCGCCGTCCATTACCCTGTCCAGCAGGGTGCGGAGGGCTTCGCCCACGGCGGGGCCCCGGAGGCCCAGGGCGGTGAGGTCGGCGCCATTAACGGCCAGGTGGCCCACCTGCCAGGGGCGGCCCGACGCCAGCACGGCTTGCAGCAGCTCCTCCGCCTCGTCCATCTCCTGCACACGCCGGGGGTCCGGGACCTTGGCGGCGGCGTCGGCCCGCTTGACGGCGATGAGCTGCTGGGCGGCCTCGGGGCCCATATCGCGGAGCAGGCGGCAGAGGCCGCTGTCCGTCAGAGGAAACGCCTTATCGTGGACGGAGACCAGGGTGACGATGCGCTCCAGGGAGGCTTTATCGAAGCGAAGCGCCGTCAGGCGCTGGCGGGCAATGGCGGCGGAGACCTCCATGTGACCGTAGAAATGGGTTCTGCCGTCATCGTCCTCCGTGCAGCAAAGGGGCTTGCCCAGGTCGTGGAGCAGCATGGTCCAGCGCAGCACCTCCGTTTTGGGGGCGGCGGCTACGGCGTGGGCGATATGGCCCCAGACGTCGTAGCGGTGGCGGGGGATGCGCTGGGGAAAGCCCACACAGGGCAGGATCTCCGGCAGGAACACAGCGGGAATCGCCGGGTAGCGCAGCAGCACGCCGCAGGCGTGGTCCCCCAGCAGGAGGCCAGTCATCTCCTGGCGCAGCCGCTCCGGGGCGATGAACCGCAGGTCCTCACGGCGGCGAAGCATGGCCTTTTCCGTGTCCTCCGCCACGGCGAAGCCCAGGCGGGAGGCGAAGCGGAGGCAGCGCATGATGCGCAGGGCGTCCTCGGAAAAGCGGGCGTCGGCATCGCCCACGCAGCGGAGAACGCCCTTTTGCAAATCCTCCTGCCCGCCGAAGGGATCGATGAGGCGGCCGTCGGCGGAGAGGGCCATGGCGTTGACGGTGAAGTCACGGCGGGCCAGGTCGTCCTCGATGCGCCCGGTGAAGCGGACGGCGTCAGGGTGGCGGTGGTCGGCATAGCCGCCCTCGGTGCGGAAGGTGGTGACCTCGTAGGCGTCGGGGCCGATTTTGACGGTGACGGTGCCGTGGCGGAGGCCGGTGGCCACCGCGCCGGGGAAAAGAGACATGGTTTCCTCCGGCGTGGCGGAGGTGGCCACGTCGTAGTCCTGGGGGACAGTGCGGCGCAGCAGGTCGCGGACGCAGCCGCCTACGGCGTAGGCGGAGTGGCCGGCGCTCTCCAAGGTGCGCAGCAGCGTCAGCAGCGTTGGGGGCAGGGGCGTCATGTTTTTTCACCTCCCGGGGCAGAATAAGACAGGGTTCACGGTTGCACTTTTCAATACACGGTATTATAATATGGAATAATTAAAATGGCAAGATGGGCGGCTTCGCCTGACAGGAGGTTATTATGCCCCACCATACATTACCCATTGAAACGTTTTTGAAGGCCGGGACCAGGGCCCACCTGGCGGGCATCGGCGGCGTGAGCATGTGCGCGCTGGCGGAGGTGCTGCAGGGCCGGGGGCTGACGGTACACGGCAGCGATATGGCCGACAGCGACACGGTGCGCCATCTGCGCAGCGTGGGCATTGACGTGGCCATTGGCCACAACGCCGACAATTTGCAGGACTGTGACCTGGTCATCCGCTCCGCCGCCATCCGGGACAACAACCCGGAGATCGCCGGGGCCATTGCCCGGGGCATCCCCGTGTATGAGCGGGCGGAGGCCTGGGGGGCGCTGATGCGGGAATACCGCCACAGCCTGTGCATCGCCGGCACCCACGGCAAGACCACCACCACCTCCATGGCCACCTACGCGCTGATGGCGGCCCAGCGGGACCCCACGGTGATGATCGGCGGCACCCTTGACCTGCTGGGCAAGGGCTACCGGGTGGGCCAGGGGGACGTGATCGTGGCGGAGAGCTGCGAATACCGCAACTCCTTCCTCAGCTTCTTCCCCACGGTGGCGGTGGTGCTGAACGTGGCGGCGGACCACCTGGATTTTTTCAAGGATCTGGACGACATCAAGCACAGCTTCCGGCAGTTCGCGGAGCTGACCCCCCAGGACGGCTACGTGGTGTACAACCTGGACGATGAGGGGGCGGTGGACGCTCTGGCGGGATGCCAAAGGAACCTGTTCGGCTTCAGCGTAAAGCAGGGCCGAGGGGACTGCTGGGCGGAGAACGTGGCCTTCCACGACGGGTGCGGCGAGTTTGACGCCGTCATCCGCGGAAAGGTGTACGCCCACATCGCCCTCCACGTGCCGGGGAAGCACAACGTCAGCAACGCCCTGGCGGTGGCGGCGGCCATGTACCTGCTGGGCGTGGCGGGCAAGGCGGTGAGCGAGGGCCTGGCGGCCTTTCACGGCGCCGGGCGGCGGTTTGAGTACAAGGGCGAATACCACGGCGCGGCGGTGTACGACGATTACGCCCACCACCCGGATGAGCTCTCGGCGCTGCTGCAGGCGGCGGCCTCTGTGCCCCACAGGCGGATCGTGTGCGCCTTCCAGCCCCACACCTACACCCGGACGGCGGCCCTGTTCGACCAGTTCGTGGACGTGCTGAAAACGGTGGACGTGGCGGTGGTGGCGGAGATCTACGCCGCACGGGAGACCAACGAGCTGGGCATCTCCTCCAAGGATCTCTGCGCCAGGATCCCCGGCAGCGTGTATTGCTCCACCCTGGACCAGGTGACGGACGCCCTGGCGCGGCTGGCCCAGCCGGGGGATTTGATTCTCACCGTAGGTGCGGGGGATATTTTCCGGGCCGGGGAGAAGCTGCTGGAAAGAGAATAATAAATGGATACGAAAAATGAAAGGTTAGAAATGAGTTATTATGGTATCCGCTGCGTGGATGGATTAAAATGCCGCGCAGCGGATACTGTTATTTTTTAGGCTTCAGCATTTCGCCGCCGGGCTGCGGGCGCGACCTGAAGCGCCCCTACGGAAAGGCGGCAGCCATCCGCCTACCGCTTGTCGCTGCGAAATCGCCCCCTCATCCGTCACGGCCTGCGGCCGTGCCACCTCTTGCCCACGTTGCGGCATCCGGTTCCCAGGCCCGTTGGGCCATGGCAACCGGGCCGCTGCCTGGCTGTGCCCTCGCTTCTTCCGCCATCGGCGGCGCTTCGGGCACAGCCCCCCAAGGGGGAAGGCGAGTTCTGTTTTGCTTTGGGTGGACGTCGCCCCCTCATCCGTCGGCTTCGCCGACACCTTCCCCCCAGGGGGAAGGCTGTAAAAAGGATAGGGATGAAAATGCCGTGCAGTGGCCTCCTGTGTTCTTCATGATTCATTCCTCCATTTTCAGTCTTCATGATAAAGCAAAGAACGCCCCCGGGGCTGGCCTTGGTCAGTCCCGGGGGCGGTTTATTATGCTGCTGTCGGATTAGAAGATGGCGACCACGGCGCCGTCGTAGCTCTCGGCGATGTACTGCTTGACGGACTCGGTCTGGAGGGCCTTCACCAGAGCCTGGGTCTTGGCGCTGTTCTCCTCACCGGCGCGGACGGCGATGATGTTGGCGTAGGTCTGAGCGGCGTTGCCGGAGGCGTCCTCCACCGCCAGAGCGTCGGCCACCTTCAGGCCGGCCTGGATGGCGTAGTTGCCGTTGATGACGGCCACGGTGCCCTCGGTGCTGTTGGCCAGCTGGACGGGCACGGTGTCGGCCTGGATGGCCTGGATGTCATAGCCGTGGTTGTCCACGATGTCCAGGGTGGTGACGCCGTCGGTGGCGTTGGCGCCCTCGGGCAGGGTGATGAGGCCCTCCTGCTGCAGCAGCAGCAGGGCGCGGGTCTCGTTGGAGTCGTCGGCGGGGATCAGGATGGTGGCGCCGTCGGCGATGTCGGCCACAGCGGCCACGCCGTTGCCATACAGGCCGAAGGGCTCATAGTGGATCAGCGCGGCGGACACCAGGTCGGTGCCGTTGGAGGCGTTGTAGCTGTTGAGATAGGGGGTGTGCTGGAAGTAGTTGGCGTCCAGGGAGCCGTCGGCCAGGGCCTGGTTGGGCAGAACGTAGTCGTCATAGATGACCACCTTCAGGGTGTAGCCCTCGGCAGCCAGGGCCTCGGTGACCTGCTCGAGAATCTCGGCGTGGGGGGTGGAGCTGGCGCCCACGGTGATGGTGGTGTCAGCGGCGGGGGTCTGGGCGTCGGTGCCGGCGTTGTTGCTGCTGCCGCAGGCTGCCAGGGACAGCACCAGGGCCAGAGCCAGCAGGGTAACGATGATCTTCTTCATGTTGCGTTTCTCCTTTTTTATGATAAATATAGGGTTCTCGTTTTTATTCAGCCAACCGGAGAGCGCTCCGGTGAGTTGACGGAGTTACCGGGCGCGCTTATCCAGCTTGCGCACCAGGTAGGTGCCCAGAATCTGGATGAGCTGGACGATGACCACCATCAGCACCACGCACAGCCAGATGATGTCGCCGTTGCTGCGCTGGTGGCCGTAGATGATGGCGATCTGGCCCAGGCCGGTGCCGCCCAGGGTGGCGGCCAGGGCGGTGTAGCCCAGGATGGTGACGGTGGAGATCGTGGCGCCCTGGATGAGGGAGGGGCGGGCCTCCGGCAGCAGCACGCGGCTGATGATCTGCCAGTTGGTGCAGCCCATGGACTGGGCGGCCTCGATGACGCCGCTGTCCACCTCACGGAGGGAGGACTCCACCATGCGGGCCACGTAGGGCGCCGCGGCGATAATCAGCGTGACGATAACGGCGCCGTTGCCCAGGCTGACGCCTAGGATGAACCGGGCCACGGGGATCATGGCCACCATGAGAATGATGCAGGGGATAGAGCGGAAGAAATTGACCACAAAGCCCAGTATCTTATTGAGCCAGCCCACAGGGGCGATGCCGCTGCGGTCGGTGACGTGGAGCACCACCCCCAGGGGCAGGCCCAGCACGTAGGCGAAGGCGGTGGAGAGGGCGGTCATGTACACCGTCTCCCATACGCCCTTTTGGATGAGGCCGTTGGCCCACAGCTTGAAAAACATCTCAGACATTGGCCTTCTCCTCCTCCCACTGAACATCATTGGTGTTGAGCCAGGCGATGATGCGCTCGGCGTCCCGCTCATCGTTGGGCAGCTCCACGATCATGTGGCCGAAGACGGTGCCCTCATACTCCCGGGTGTCGGCAAAGAGAATGTTCACCGGGGCCTGGCACTCCAGGCTCAGCCGGGAGATGATGGGCTGGCGGGAGGCGGCGCCGCCGAAGATGAGGCGCAGCCGGCGGCCGCCGGTGGTCTCCAGGGCCTTGCGCTCCTGGGGCAGGATCAGCTCCCGGGCAATCTGGCTGCGGGGGTCGGCAAACACGTCGGCCACCCGGCCCTCCTCGGCAATCTGGCTGTGGTCGATGACGGCCACCCGGTCACAGATGCGGTCGATGACCTTCATCTCGTGGGTGATGATGACGATGGTGACGCCCAAGTCCCGGTTGATCTGCTTCAAAAGCTCCAGGATGGAGCGGGTGGTGTTGGGGTCCAGGGCGGAGGTGGCCTCGTCGCACAGGAGATAACGGGGGTTGGTGGCCAGGGCCCGGGCGATGGCCACACGCTGCTTCTGGCCGCCGGAGAGCTGGGAGGGATAGACGTTCTCCTTGTCCGACAGGCCCACAAGCTGCAGAAGCTCCCGGCACCGGTCCAGGGCCTTGGCCCGGGGGGTGCCGCTGATCTCCAGGGGGAAGGACACGTTGCCCAGCACGGTGCGCTGCTCCAACAGGTGGAAGCCCTGGAAAATCATGCCGATGTTCCGGCGCAGGGCCAGCAGCTCCTTCCGGGGCAGGGTGGTGATGTCCCGGCCGTCGATGATGACCTTACCCTCGGTGGGGCGCTCCAGCAGGTTGATGCACCGCACCAGGGTGGACTTGCCGGCGCCGGACAGGCCGATGACGCCGAAAATCTCGCCGTCCCGGATGGTGAGATTGACGTCCCGGAGGGCCTCAACCTCACCGGAGGCGGAGCGATAGGTTTTGCCAAGATGCTCTAACTGAATCATGTTTCTCTCCTCGACACAAAAAAACGGACACGGAGGGCTTGACTGCCATCCATGTCCGGCTGCATTTGCTGCGGCGATTACTCGGATATGATGTGAGACAAGCCTGCGTTTTGGGCGCGCATCATCATGCGCATGGTGTCCATGCACATCATCATACCCATCATCATGCTGTTCTGACGGCGGATACGCATGCAGGCTGCTCCTCTCCTGTAATCTCATGGAGCCTACCGCTCCATTGGGGAAATGATACCCTATGGCAGGGCATTCGTCAACGATAATTATTCACAAAATTTGCCGCCTGATTTCATAAATTTCCGCCAAATTGGTGAATAATTACCCACACGGGGCTGTATAGCCTTACTCTCCCGCCGGAGTGGGGGCGGGGTCGGCGGGGGCGGGCTGGGCTTG
>JAFPXK010000004.1 GCA_017412585.1 Oscillospiraceae bacterium | reverse complement strand
CCCGCAGAAAGGCACAGCGGTCTGTCTCCTCCTCCAAAATGCCGAAGTTCACGTGCTGCACCAGCATCTGCCGGGCGTCAAAGCCCAGGGCGTCGATGATGCGACCCAGCTTTTCCCCATCGGTGATCTGAAAAATCAATTTCCCGGCGGCGTCCTCCTCCGGCTGGCGGTCAAAATGGACGCCGAAGGCCTTTTGGAACAGCCTGGGCAGCCGCCCGGCAAAGTCGCCGTTTTCCGTTACGATCCGCACCTCCCGGGTGGAGAAGGTGTTGCAGTACAGCAGCACGCCGTAGCACTCCGCCCTGGCCGCGCCGGTGCGCTGAATGGCGGCGCGGCACATTTCGTTTTTCACTCTCGCGGCAAAGGAAACCATCTTCCCGCCTCCGTTTCGTTATCTGGAAATATCCCTGTGGCTCTCCGCGGTGGTGTAGCCTGCGGCAGAGATGGCCGCCGCCATCTCATGGGCAATGGCCACGCTGCGATGGCGCCCGCCGGTGCAGCCGAAGGCCACCGTCACCATGGACTTGCCCTCCTGGCTGTACTGGGGCAGCAAAAAGGCCAGCAGATCCTTGGCCTTGGTGATAAATTCCTGGGTCTGGGCGAAGGACAGCACGTAGCGCTTCACGCTATCTTCCAGCCCGGTGTGATGCTTCAGCTCGTCCACGTAGTAGGGGTTGGGCATAAACCGCACGTCCAGCACCAGGTCCGCCTCCATGGGCAAGCCGTACTTGAAGCCAAAGGACATGACGTTCACCTGCAGCGGCTCCTTATTGTTTCCCCCGCCGAACAGCTCCCGCAGCTCGCTGCGCAGCTTGGCGGTGGAGTAGCTGGAGGTGTCGATCACCATGTCGGCGCTCTCCCGGACGGGGCGCATCAGCTTTTCTTCCTGGGCCACCGCGCTTTCGATGGTCATCCCCTCCTTGGCAAGGGGATGCTTGCGCCGGGTCTCCTTGTAGCGGTGGATGATGGTGGCGGTGTCCGTGTCCAAATACAGCACCCGGCACAGGACGTTCATCTCCCGCAGCTTTTGCAGCGCCTCGCCGTACTCCTCCGCCGACTCGCCGGAGCGCACGTCGTACACAAAGGCCACCCGGTCGTATTTCCCCTGGGAGGCCACGCAGAATTGGGCAAAGGCCACCATCATCTTGGCGGGCAGATTTTCCACAATATAAAAGCCAATATCCTCCAGGATTGCCGCAGCCGTCCGCTTACCGCTGCCGCTGAGCCCCGAAATCAGCAGGATTTCCATTTCTGTCTCTCTCCGTTATCCTCTGTTGTTTCTCTTTAGCGGTAAATCCGCACCTCCGGCTCCAGCATGACGCCGCTGCTGCGGTACACCGCCTGCTGCACCTGCTCCATCAGGGTCAGAATGTCCGCCGCAGAGGCGCCGCCCCGGTTGATGACGAAGCCGGCGTGCTTCTCCGACACCTGGGCCCCGCCCACGGCAAGGCCCTTGAGCCCCGCCTCCTGGATCAGCGCCCCGGCAAAATACCCCTGGGGCCGTTTGAAGGTGCTGCCCGCGCTGGGATACTCCAGCGGCTGGCTGGCCTTGCGCTTCGCCATCAGCTCATCCATCTCCCGGCGTATGGCGGCTTTGTCTCCCTGGCGCAGGGCGAACAACGCCCCCATCACCACCGCCTCCGGGTGGTCGGTCAGGTAGCTGCGGCGATAGCTGAGGGAAAGGGCCTCCACGGTCATATACCGCGTCTCGCCGTTTTCCAAAACCCAGGCCCCCGCCAGCACGTCCTTCATCTCGCCGCCGTAGGCCCCGGCGTTCATGCACACCGCGCCGCCCACGCTGCCGGGAATGCCGTGGGCAAAGGCCAGGCCGTCCAGGCCGTTTTGCTGGGCAAACACCGCCACACGGGCCAGAGAAAGGCCCGCCTCCGCGTAAAGGTGATTTCCTTCACGCAGCGCCATATCACACATTTTTCCTGTGGAAATCACCAGCGCGTCTATGCCCTCGTCGGTGAAAAGCACGTTGGTGCCGTTGCCCAGCACGATGGTGCGGGCGCGGCACGCCTCCGCCAGCGCCAGCAGCGCCGTCAGTTCTTCCCCGCTCCGGGGAAAGGCCATCCGCTTCGCCGGACCCCCTACCCGAAAGGAGATGTGTCCCGCCATGGGCTCCTCTGCACGGTAGTCCAGCCCGGGCAGTTGTTTTTTGATTTGCTTATCCAGGTCTTGATACCAGGCCATAGTTCCTCCTAAAAGGTTTTTATACCCGTTTCTTTTTCCCCAGCAGGGCGGCGCCGATGATGCCCGCCTGATTGCCCAGCTCCACCTTCACGATTTTGGTGCGCTTGTCCTCGCTGCAGGGAATGGTCAGCCGTTCCACCTCACGGCGCAGGGGCAGCAGCAGCGACCTGTCCTCCTCGTTGCTGACGCCGCCGCCGATGGCCAGGGTGTCAGGCTGGAAGAGATTGATGAGGTTGGCGATGCCGTCGGCAAGATAGGTGATGTACGTGTCACAGACGGACTGGCCCACCGGGTCCCCCCGCCGCGCCGCAATAAAGGCGGACTGACCGGAGACGTGACCTGCGTTTTCATCCACCACCGTGCGCAGGATGCTGTCGGGGTTCTCCGCCAGCACCCGGGAGGTCAGCCGCTTCAGCGCCGTGGCCGAGGCATACCGCTCCCAGCAGCCCCGCCGCCCGCAGGGGCAGGGCTCGCCGCCCATCTCAATGGACATGTGCCCCACCTCGCCGGCCATGCCGTTGGCCCCGTGGTAGATTTTCCCGTTGTGGATGATGCCGCCGCCGATGCCTGTGCCCAGGGTGACTGTGATGAACCGCTTGGACTCCCGCCCGGCGCCCACGTGGTATTCCGCCAGGGCCGCACAGTTGGCGTCGTTCTCAATCAGCAGCGGCATGGGCAGATACCGGTGAAACAGCTTTCGCAGCGGAACGTTCTGCAGTGGCAGGTTGCAGGTGTAGAGGATGGAGCCGGAGTGGATCTCCACCGTGCCCGGCACGCCCACGCCCACCGAGGCGATCTGCCCGATGGGCACGTCGGTGGCCTGGCACAGGTCCTGTATCAGCGACACCAGCGTCCACACCAGCGAGTCGTTGTCGCTGATCTGGTTCACCTTGATTTTCTTGGTGCCCAGCAGGTTGCCGAAGTCGTCCACCAGCCCCGCCTTCAGATTGGTGCCGCCGATGTCGATGCCGATGTAATTCACTTCTTCGCTCCCTCTTCCATCAGTTGGTCGATCTTCTTGTCAAACTGGGTCACGAAATCGTCGGAGCTGTTGCCGCCGTAGGAGAGCTGGCGGTTCTTCATGGTGGCCAGCTCCACGATGCCGGCCAGGTTGCGGCCCGCACTGACGGGAATGGTAAAGATAGGCAGACGCACGCCCAGGATATTGATGGTCTCGTCCCCCAGTCCCAGCCGGTCGTAGAACTTGCCGTCCTCCCACTTCTCCAGCTGAATCACCAGGTCGATCTCCGTGTCAAACTGTACCGCCCCCATGCCGAAGAGCTGCTGCACGTCGATGATGCCCACGCCGCGGATCTCCATGTAGTGGCGAATCAGCTCCGGCGCTGAGCCGTGGAGGGTCTCCGACACCCGCTTGATGTCCACCGCGTCGTCCGCCACCAGACGGTGGCCGCGCTTGAGCAGCTCGATGGCGGTCTCGCTCTTACCGATGCCGCTGTCGCCGAAAATCAGCACGCCCTGGCCGTAGATGTTCATCAGCACGCCGTGGCGGGTGATCTGGGGCGCCAGCATGCGGTTGAGGTAGTCGATGATGCGGCTGGTGGCGTCCACAGTATCCATTTCCGTGCGCAGAATGGTGCGGCCGTTGCGGCGGGCCGACTCCAGCATCTCCGGAAATGCCTCCATGCTGCGGGAGATGATCAGCGCCGGGAAGGGATAGGACATCAGCTGATCCAGCGCCGCCTTGCGCTGCGCAGGCTCCATCCGCTCCAGATACTTGATCTCCGTCAGGCCCATGATCTGCAGCCGCTTCACGTCAAAGAAGTCGAAAAAGCCCACAAGCTGCAGCGCAGGCCGGTTCACGTCGTATACCGTCACCTGCTCCGTGTCAAAGTTGTCGCCCTTGACCAGGATCTCCAGCCGGAACTCATTGACCAGCGCCTTCAGGCTGGCCGGCGTCTTCTTCACTTTCTCCATTGTGCATTCTCCCCTCATATCGTATGCCCGCATTTCCGGGTCATATACTTATACATTTTATATTATAACGGATAACACCTCTTTCCGCAACGAAAAGCGGCAACAAATTTTTTCATTTTTTCTGAAATAGTTCTTGCATTTTCTGATTTTTTCTGCTACTATATTCCATGCTTGCAATGCAAGCATCCTGTAAGTCACGACAGCAAGGAGGTGCAACGGATGGCTAAGTGCGAGTTTTGCGACAAGGGCGTGACCTTCGGCATTAAGGTTTCTCACTCCCATCGGCGTTCCAATCGCCCCTGGAAGCCCAATGTCAAGCGTGTTAAGGCTATGATCAATGGTACGCCTCGCCATGTATATGTTTGTACCCGGTGCCTGCGTTCCGGTAAAGTTACCCGCGCAATCTGATTGGTTACAGCATAACGAACCCCTGCCCATCGGGCAGGGGTTTTTTTCTGTCTTTTTTTATTTAGTACCCGAAATAGTGCCGCCGAAAAAAGTAAAGGATCAAAAGATGCACCGGGTAGATGGCGTAAAAGGCGATCTGCGCCGCCTTGCCCCGGATAAATCCCCGCTTCCCGTTATACAGCGCAATGGGCACGAAGGCCAGCCCGGCGATCCAGGTGTTGGGCAGCAGGCACACCCCCACGGCGGCCCGGAGCACAGCCCGCTCCCGCAGCAGGTACATCATCAGTATGATGCCCACGCCCACGGCGCCGTAGTCCATTCGGCCCAGCAGCCCCGCAGCGACCACCGCCGCCAGCCCCAGGGCGTACAGCCCCCGGCGTTCTGCATCCTTTTCCAAGCCCTCCGCCAGACACAGCGCGATAAACCCCAGGAACAGCGTGAAGAACACGTTTTGCCGCTCATACAGCAGCCGCCCCGTGTGTACCAGGTTCCAGGGGATCTCGGAAATGGCCGCGAAGCTCAGCAGCCGCAGCCCGTACCGCCGCCTGTCGTGGGTGTGTACAAAACCCTCCACCAGCAAAAAGCAGTAGATGGGAAAGGCAAGCCGCCCAATGCAGCGCATCAGCGAATACAGCGTCAGCTTTGTCCCCATAATCTGCCAGTATCCAGCGGCCATCCGCTGCACCAGCACAAAGCCCACATGGTCAACGATCATGCTGACCACCGCCACGGTCTTCAATACGCTGCCGCTGAAAATTCGTTTTTCCTCCGGCACCAGCCGTTCCATTCCTGCGCCTCCCGTCATATCTCCTCGCCTCAGCCCCTGGTCAGGTGGCTCATGGCGGTTTTCAGCATCAGCTTCTTGGTGCCCACGTTGTCGAAGGCCACCTCCAGCAGCGCGTCGCCGCCCATAGGCCGCACGCTGAGCACCATGCCCTTGCCGAAGGCGCTGTGATGCACCGTCTCCCCCGCCTTGATGTCCGGCAGCGCGGCGGAAGGCGTAGGCGCCTTTCGCACGCTGTCCAGCGTCTTTTTCACCTGCTGACGGTGGTGGGCAATATCCGCGTCCACCCGGTAGGCCACGCCGCCGGAAGCGCCGTAGTCGTCAAAATCGTCAAACGCCGGCCGCTCCTGCCGGGGCTCCGGCTTGGACAGCCACTCCATGTCGTTTTCGGGAATCTCATTCAAAAACCGTGACGGCATGCTGGCAGCCGTGCGGCCGAACAGCAAGCGCTGCCGGGCGTTGGTCAGCGTCAGGTGCTCCTTGGCCCGGGTCATGGCCACGTAGCAAAGCCGCCGCTCCTCCTCCAATTCCTCCGCGTCGGACAACGCCCGGTTCCCCGGGAAAATGCCCTCCTCCATGCCCACCACGTACACATAGGGGAACTCCAGTCCCTTGGCGCTGTGCATGGTCATCATCAGCACGCAGTTGTCCCCGTCGGTGGTGTCGTCCAGATCGGTGTACAGCGCCACCTCATCCAAAAAGCCCGCCAGGGTGGGATTGTCCGGCTCGTGATCCAAAAAGGCGTGGATGCTGGAGCTCAGCTCCTCCACGTTTTCCAGCCGGGCCAGGCTCTCCGGGTCGTTCTTCTCCTGCAGCATGGCCACATAGCCGGTGGTTTGGCACACATAGCCGTAATAGTCCACCAATTCCGCGCCGTCCAACGCTCTCCGCATTGTCTCTATCTGCTCTGTAAAGGCTTTTAGCTTTGCAGCAGTATTCTTCAGCTCCGGGTACTCGTCCGCGTGGGCAAACACCTCGTACAGCGTTCTTCCGTCCCGGGTGGCCAGCAGTTGAGCCTTGTCCACGGTAGTGGCGCCGATTTTCCGGGAGGGCACGTTGACAATGCGCCGCAGCCGCAGGTCGTCGGCAGGGTTGTTGATGACGCAGAGATACGCCAGCATGTCCTTCACCTCGGCCCGGTCGAAGAACTTGGTGCCGCCGATGATTTTATAGGGCACGCCGTTGCGCTTGCAGGCATATTCCAGCGCGTTGGACTGGGCGTTCATCCGGTAGAGAATGGCATTGTCCTTCCAGTTGGCCCCCCGGCGGTAGGCCATCATGATCTGCCCCAGCACGTAGTTGGCCTCGTCGCTCTCGTTGAAGGTGGTTTTCACCGTCACCGTGTCGCCGGCGCCGTTGTTGGTCCACAGCGTCTTGCCCTTGCGCCCTAAATTGTTGCGAATCACCCCGTTGGCCGCGTCCAGAATGTGCTGGGTGGAGCGGTAATTCTGCTCCAGACGAATGGTGCGGGCGCCCTTGTATTCGCTCTCAAAGTTGAGGATGTTCTCGATGTTGGCGCCACGGAAGCGATAAATACTCTGGTCGTCGTCGCCCACCACGCAGATGTTCCGATGCCCGCCCGCCAGCAGACTGGCCAACTGGTACTGCAGATTGTTGGTGTCCTGGTACTCGTCGATGAGCACGTAGCGGAACTTCCTCTGGTAGTATTCCCGCACCTCCCGGTGGTCCCGCAGCAGCCGCACCGTGTGCAAAATGATGTCGTCAAAGTCCAAAGCGTTGGCCTCAAACAGCTTTTGCGTGTAAAGCCTATACACTTTACCTATCCTTATTTTACGCCATTCTCCGGCGCTTTCCCACTGCTTGCAGAACTGTTCCGGCGTCTGCATCCGGTCCTTGGCGTCGGACATCACCGCCAGCACCTCCCGGACGGGAAAAGTCTTCTCGTCCAGGTCAAGAGATTTCAAGCAGTCCTTCACTACCCGCTTGCTGTCGTCGGTGTCATAGATGGTAAAGTCCCGGGAAAAGCCCACATGCTCAATGTCCCGCCGCAAAATGCGGACACAGGCGCTGTGGAACGTGGAGGCCCACACGTCCCGGGCCTCCTCCCCCAGCATCCGCTCCAGACGCTCCTTCAGCTCCGTGGCGGCCTTGTTGGTGAACGTGATGGCCAGCACCTCCCAGGGCCTTGCGGGCTCCACGGCGCAGAGATACTCCATCAGCGGCTTCTGGGCCGGGTCTGGGTTCCGGATATACCCCTCCAGAAACTCCACCTCATCCCCGGTGATGGGCATGGGGATTTCCTCCGTGTCGCTGCCCCGTCCATATTTTAATAGGTTGGCCACCCGGTTGATCAGCACCGTGGTCTTGCCGCTGCCGGCGCCTGCCAGCAGCAGCAGCGGGCCCTCTGTGGTCAGCACGCCCTGGCGCTGCCTGTCGTTCAGCTTGCCGAATTCCATGGCGATGGCCTGCCGCCGCGCCGCAATAAATCTCTTCTCCAGTTCGGTCATATCTCTATACCCTCAAGCAGTTGTGTATGTTGTTTCCATTGTAATACAAAATCCTGCGCCGGTCAACAGCCAGCCGAGAAAATCGAAATTTTGTTCGATTTTTGCTTGACAGAAACGTATGTTCGACTTATAATACCAATAGAACAGATGTTTTACGGAGGGATTTATCATGACGACTATCGGTATGATCTTCATTTTTATCGGCGCCGCTTCCCTGTCCATCGAGTTTATGCGGCTGATTGACAAGCTGGAGCATGGGCAGCCCCGCCGTCGCCGCCGCGCTGCGTAATGGATGATGGACACGCTGGAAAAGCTGACCATACTGGCCGACGCCGCCAAATATGACGCCGCCTGCACCTCCAGCGGCGTGCGTCGTGGTTACCAGGCCGGGAAGATCGGCAACACGTCCTCCTCCATCGCCGGATGCTGCCACAGCTTTTCCGCCGACGGACGGTGCATCACCCTGCTGAAGGTGCTGATGACCAATAGCTGTGTCTACGACTGCAAGTATTGTGTCAATCGCCGGTCCAACGACACCCGCCGTGCCGCCTTTACGCCCCGGGAGCTGGCGGAGCTGACAATTCAGTTCTACCGCCGCAACTACATCGAAGGCCTTTTTCTGTCCTCCGGCGTACTGCGCAATCCCGACTATACCACCGAGCAGATGATCACCTGCCTACGGATTTTGCGTGAGGAATATCGCTTTAACGGCTATATCCACGCCAAGGCCATCCCCGGCGCCGCGCCGGAGCTGGTGAACACCCTGGGCCTGCTGGCGGACCGCCTCAGCATCAATATTGAGCTGCCCTCCGAGCAGGGGCTTCGCACGTTGGCGCCGGACAAATCCCGCAGCGCCATTTTTCGTCCCATGGCCCAGATTCGGGACACCGTGCGGGAGAACAAACGGGAGTTGGTAAAGTATCGCCATGCTCCCGCTTTTTCGCCGGCAGGCCAGAGCACTCAGCTCATTGTAGGCGCCACCGGCGACACCGACCGCCATATCCTCCATCTCACCGAGTCCCTTTATCAAACCTACCGTCTCAAGCGGGTGTTTTACTCCGCCTACGTTCCCGTGGTGGAGAATACCCTCCTCCCCTCCCTGGACACCAAGCCGCCCCTGCTGCGGGAGCATCGGCTCTACCAGGCCGACTGGCTGCTGCGGTTTTACGGCTTTCAGGCCCGGGAGCTGCTGGACGACAGCCGTCCCAATTTCAATCCCTATCTTGACCCAAAATGCGACTGGGCCGTGCGCCATCTGGAGCTTTTCCCGGTGGAGATCATGACCTGCGACTATGAGCAGCTTCTCCGTGTCCCGGGTATCGGGCAGGTCGGCGCTCAGCGCATCCTGGCCGCCCGCCGTGTAGGCACCATCCGCTGGGAGGATCTGTCCCGCCTGGGTGTGGTGGTCAAGCGGGCGCAATATTTCATCACCTGCGCCGGCCGCATGCGCGACGGCCTGCGCTTCTCCCCCGCCACCATGGTGCGCCAGTTGGAAACCATCGAGCGGGGCCTTCTGCCCCATGCCGCCATGGAGCAGCTTTCCTTATTTGATGCCACGGGGTGATATGATGAACTGGCCGGAAGTGGTATTTCAGTACGACGAAACCTTCGACGGCTTTCTCTGCTGTGTGTATGAGAGCTATGTGCATAAAGAATTCCCCATCGCCTTTTGCGGCGATGAGGATTGCTGGTCGCTGTATTCTGTGCGCTACGTGCCCACAAACATTGCCCACGCCCGCCGCGTCTACCGCAGCATCGTGCGCCTGTCCCAGAATGCGGCGGATCTGCTGCGCCGGGCCTTCCTCACCTGTTTGGAGGACAAGGAAATACACCTGTACGCCTTCATCCGCAAGCTGTATGATGACGGCCCCACCTTTCTCCGCAACCGGGCCGACGAGACCTATTACCCCATCGCCAAGGCCGTCCGCCACTTGAATGGCGAGTTGGAAAAGCTGCGGGGCTTCATCCGCTTTTCCGACTATGATGGCGTGCTGGGCAGCGAGATCGAGCCGAAAAACCGTGTCCTCCCCCTGCTGCGCCGCCACTTCTGCGACCGCTACGCCAACGAGTCCTTTTTCATCTATGACCGCACCCACCGGGAGCTTCTGGTCTATTCCGGCGGCAGCTCCCGTTTGCTGCCGGTGGATAACCTGACGCTGAATCCCCCTGACGAACAGGAGGTGCAGTACCGCACCCTTTGGAAGCGCTTTTTTGACACCGTGGCTATCGCCCAGCGGGAGAATCCCCGCTGTCAGAACAGCTTCCTCCCCAAGCGCTATCGCGGCACCATGACGGAGTTTCTCCCTGCCGACTACGGCGTCACGCCAAAAGCTGACGCAGCGTTGCCAGGCTCCGCCGCTCCAGCCGGGACACCTGCACCTGGGACACACCCAGCACCCGTGCCACCTGCTGCTGTGTCAGGTGCTTGAAAAACCGAAGAAGAATCACCGTTTTTTCCCGCTCCGGCAGTGCCGCAATGGCCTCCCGGAGCGCGATTTTTTCCACCAGAGCGTCCTCCGGCGCGTCGGTTCCGATGCTGCTCTCCAGCGTCAAGCCATCCCCGGTCTCCTGCTGCAGCGACTCCGGTGCCACGTTAGCCAGCTCTACCGCCGCGATCTCCTCCGCCGTCATGCCCAGCTCCTCCGCCAGCTCCGACACGGTGGGCTCCCGCCCTAACTGCGTAGTCAGCCGCTCCCGGGCCGTCCAGACGGTATAGCCCTTCTCCCGCATGGTGCGCCCCACCTTCACCGCCCCGTCATCCCGGATAAACCGCCGTATCTCTCCCGCGATTTTAGGCACGGCATAGGTGGAAAACTGCGTTCCGTATGTAAGGTCAAATCCCTTCACAGCCTTGATAAATCCAATGCATCCCAGCTGATACAGGTCCTCCGTTTCCACGCCGCAGCCACTGTACCGCCGCACCACCGCCCAGATGAGTCCGCTGTTCTCCTCCAGCATGGTGCCGCAGGCTGCCTCGTCACCGCTGCGGGCTTTTTCCAGCAGCGACAGCGTGACGCTCATCGCTTTGTGCGGCGGGAAATGCGTTTACGCATCACCACCGTGGTGCCCTTATCCGGCGTGGATTTGATGCGCAGCGTATCCATAAAGCTCTCCATAATGGTGAAACCCATGCCGCTGCGCTCCTCGCCCCCGGTGGTAAACAGGGGCTGCCGTGCCTGCTCGATATTGTCGATGCCTCTGCCCCAGTCACGCACCACGATTTCCAGCGTGTTGCTCTCCAGCAGCTTCATTTTCACCTGGATCCGTCCGATCCTGTCGGGGTAAGCGTGAACGATGGCGTTGGTCACCGCCTCGCTCACCGCCGTTTTGATGTCCCCCAGCTCGTCCAGCGTGGGGTCCAGCTGGGCGGCAAACCCCGCCGCCGCCACTCGCATGAAGCCCTCATTGTTACTTCGGCTCAAAAATTCCAGTGTCACATAGTTTTCAATGCGCTGCATAGTCCGTCTCCTCCCCTGCGTTAATAGTCATCATCCGGCCCACGCCGGCTGCCTCAAATACCTTTCGCGGCTGGGCTGCCACATGGGTCAGATGCATCTGTCCCCCCAACTCCCGCATCCGCTGCCAGCCCCGTAGCACCACGGCGATGCCGGAGCTGTCCATAAACGTCACCCCGCCGAAATCCATGGTCAGCACCCGAGGAACATACCGTTCAATGGCCATATCCATCTGTGTCAGCAGCCCCTTGGCCCCGTGGTGATCCAGCTCACCTTTCAGTTGGATTTCCAGGGTTCTGTCCTTTCCGATGATGGATAATTCCATCTCGACCTCACTCCTTCGTAAAAAAAATAATCACCGCAGAATCCACTTCTGCGGTGATTATATGCTATTTTGCAGGTCTCTTTCCGTCGAAAGCCGCCAGCGCTTACAGTTTCATTGCGGCGGCAGACTCGTCCAGCTTGACAATCAGAGCCCGAGCCTTGTCGGCTTTCTCCCGCTCGGCGTTGACCACCGCCTCCGGGGCCTTGGACACAAACGCCTCGTTCTTCAGCTTGCCTTCAATGCGCTGCAGGTTCTCCACGGCCTTCTGGCGCTCCTTTTGGATGCGCTCCAGCTCCGCCGCCACGTCCACCAGCTCCGCCAGAGGCAGGTACACGTTGGCGTCGTGGGTCACCACGCTGACCATGCCCCTCAGATCCTCCGGGGCGGCGGTGGACACCGTCACCTCGCTGGCGTAGGCCATGCGCTTGATGAAGTGCTTTCCCTCCTCATAGTTCTCGGGCCGCGCCGTCACGATGAAGGTCTGTGCCTTCCGGGAGGGAGCCACGTTCATCTCCGAGCGGCGTGCCCGCACGGCGGAGATGGCGTCCTTCACATCTTCCATAGCCGCCTCGTCCTGGGGGAAGTTCAGCTCCTCGCGGTACTCCGGCCACGCGGCGTTGATCAGGAACCGTCCCTCGTGGGGCAGCGCCTGCCAGATCTCCTCAGTGATGAAGGGCATGAAGGGATGCAGCAGCTCCAAAATCCGCAGCAGCACGTAGCACAGCACGTTCTCCGCCGCCAGCCGGGCCTGCTGATCCTCGCCATTCAGCCGGGTCTTGGTCAGCTCGATATACCAGTCACAATAGGTGTCCCAAATGAAGTCGTAAATCTTGGCCGACGCCACGCCCAGCTCATAGGCCTCCAGATTCTCCGTGACCTCCCGAATCAGCGTGTTCAGCTTGGACAGGACCCACTTGTCCTCCAGCTCCAGCTTTTCCGGCAGTTCCACCTTGTCGATGGTGAGGTTCATCATCACAAAGCGGCTGGCGTTCCAGATTTTATTTGCAAAATTACGCATAGCCTCGCACTTCTCCACGAAGAAGCGCATATCATTGCCGGGGCTGTTGCCGGTGATCAGGTTAAACCGCAGCGCGTCGGCGCCGTAAGCGTCCGCCATCTCCAGGGGGTCAATGCCGTTGCCCAGGGACTTGGACATCTTGCGGCCCTTGTCGTCCCGCACCAGGCCGTGGATAAACACGGTCTTGAAGGGCTCCTTCTTCATCTGCTCCATGCCGGAGAAGATCATTCGCGCCACCCAGAAGAAAATGATGTCGTAGCCGGTGACCATCACGGAGGTGGGATACCAGTACTTCAAATCCTCCGCCTGGGTGTCGGGCCAGCCCATGGTGGAGAAGGGCCACAGCGCCGAGGAGAACCAGGTGTCCAGCACGTCCTCTTCCCGGGTCAGATGGGTACAGCCGCACTTTTCGCACTTAGTGGGATCCTGGCGGCTCACGTTGATGTGGCCGCACTCGTCGCAATACCACGCCGGAATCTGGTGGCCCCACCAAAGCTGACGGGAGATGCACCAGTCATGGACGTTCTCCATCCAGTTGGTGTACGTCTTGGTAAACCGCTCGGGCACGAACTTGATGGTGCCGTCCTCCACCACGCGGATGGCCTCCTTGGCCAGGGGCGCCATCTTCACAAACCACTGGGCGGAAATCAGCGGCTCCACGTCGTTGTGGCAGCGGTAGCAGGTGCCCACGTTGTGGGAATAGGGCTCCGTCTTCACCAGATAGCCCTGCTCCTCCAGGTCCTTCACAATGGCCTTGCGGCACTCATAGCGGTCCATACCGTTGTACTTGCCGCCGTTTTCGTTGATGGTGCCGTCGTTGGCGATGACGCAAATGACCTCCAGATTGTGCCGCAGGCCCACCTCAAAGTCGTTGGGGTCGTGGGCGGGGGTCATCTTCACCGCGCCGGTGCCGAAGCCGATTTCGCAGTATTCGTCGCCCACAATGGGGATTTCCCGGTTCATAATGGGCAGCACGCACGTCTTGCCGATGAGGTGCTTGAACTTCTCGTCCTCCGGGTTCACCGCCACGCCGGTGTCGCCCATCATGGTCTCAGGCCGGGTGGTAGCCACCACGATGTCGCCGCTGCCGTCGGACAGCGGATAGCGGATATACCACAGGTTGCCCGGCTTGTCGGTGTACTCCACCTCCGCGTCGGACAGGGCCGTCAGGCAGTGGGGGCACCAGTTGATGATGCGGCTTCCCTTGTAGATGAGGCCCTTCTCATACAGGTTGCAGAAGGTCTCCCGCACGGCCTTGGAGCAGCCCTCGTCCATGGTGAAGCGGGACCGGCTCCAGTCGCAGCTGGCGCCCATCTTCTTCTGCTGCTCCACAATGCGGTTGCCGTACTTCTCCTTCCAGGCCCACACCCTCTCCAGGAACTTCTCCCTGCCCAGATCGTACCGGGTCAGGCCCTCGTTGTTCCGCAGGTCCTCCTCCACCTTGATCTGGGTGGCGATGCCGGCGTGATCGGTGCCGGGCAGCCACAGCGCCTCGTAGCCCTGCATCCGCTTAAAGCGGGTGAGAATATCCTGCAACGTGCAGTCCAAGGCGTGACCCATGTGGAGCTGCCCCGTCACGTTGGGAGGCGGCATCACAATGGAAAACGGCTTTTTCTTGGGATTGACCTCGGCGCGGAAGCAATCGTTGTCCATCCACATCTGATAGACCCGATGCTCCACTTCCCGAGGATCATACACTTTCGGCAGTTCTTTACGCATAAAATCTCTCCTTTTTCGGAAATCGGCAAAACAAAAAGCCCCGTTTTGCCGTCATAGCAAAACAGGGCGAACGGTTGTCCGCGGTACCACCTGTCTTCGGGATTGCTCCCGCACTCACGGATGCTCACGCATCCCGCCCCGATAACGGTGGGCCTCCGATACGGCCTACTGCCACTTCAGCCGACAGCTCCGGAACGACACATACGGCGCCTCACGGGAGCTTGCACCATCCGCTCCCTCTCTGCGCATCCGCAACCGCATGCCTTTCCCTCATCGCATTTCTCACCGTAGTATAAAGGAAAGGTGCCAAAAAGTCAAGTAATTGCCAAAATATCGTCCTCCGCCCCTTTTCATTTGCGCCGCGATAAGCTATAATGTGACGTAATATGGCAGGTTTCCCATTCCTGCCGGAGGAAAGAGAGGAAAGGGTATGGATCTGTTTGACATTTTGGGTCCCATCATGGTGGGGCCCTCCAGCTCCCATACAGCCGGCGCCGCCCGCATCGGCTACATGGCCCGCACCCTGCTGGGCACCCGGCCTCGCCGCGCCGCCATTCATCTCCACGGCTCCTTTGCCGAAACGGGCCTGGGCCATGGAACGGATCTGGCCATCATCGGCGGCCTGCTGGGCATGAAGCCCGACGATCTGCGCATCCCCTTCGCCCTTGAGGAGGCGGAGAAGGAGGGGCTGGAATACACCCTGGACGCCGTGGATCTCCGGGACGCCCACCCCAACACCGCACTCATCGAGCTGTGGGGCGACGGCGACGCCCATCTGGAGGTGCAGGCGTGCAGCATCGGCGGCGGCGCCATCGAGGTACACATGCTGGACGGCATCGAGGTGTTCTTCACCGGTGACCACAACACCCTTGTCATCCGCAACCAGGACGAGTTTGGCACCCTGGCCGCCGTTACCACCATCCTGAACCAGCTTCACATCAACGTGGGCAACATGAGCGTCCACCGTGACCGCCGTGGCGGCGACGCCCTTATGGTACTGGAGACCGACCAGCATCTCAAGCCCAGCCAGGTCCAGTTCCTCCGTGAGCTGCCCGGCGTCATCTCCATCACCTATTTCGACAAGGAGGTTGAGACCTATGGCACTTGATTCCATTCGTGAAATCCTGGATGAGGCCAACGCCTCCGGCACCTCCTTCTGGGAGGTGGTGCTGCAGGCGGACATGGAGGAGCGGCAGGTCACCCGCGAGGCCTCCATGGCCAAGATGCTGACCACCTGGATGGCCATGCAGGATGCGGCGGACGCCTATACCGGCACCCGCAAGAGCGTCAGCGGCCTGGTGGGCGGTGACGGCATGAAAATGCGCCAGTATAATTTCCGGGGCGAAGCCCTCAGCGGCGGCTATGTCAGCGAGGTGATTGCCGAAGCTCTGTCCATGGCCGAGTCCAACGCCTGTATGCGCCGCATCGTGGCCTGTCCCACCGCCGGCGCCTGCGGCGTTATGCCCGCCGTCATGCTCCCCCTGGTGAAGAATTACGACATCACGCAGCGCCAGATTTTGGAGGCCTTGTACGTAGCCAGCGGCGTGGGCATCGTCATCGCCAAAAAAGCCTGCATCGCCGGCGCCTCCGGCGGCTGCCAGGCGGAGATCGGCACCGCCTCCGGTATGGCGGCAGCCGCCCTGGTGAAGCTCCGGGGCGGCAGCGATGAAACCGCCGCCCACGCGGTGGCCATGGCTCTGGCCAATCTGATGGGCCTGGTCTGTGACCCCATTGCCGGCCTTGTGGAGGTACCCTGCGTCAAACGCAACGTCATCGGCGCCGTCAACGCCGTCAGCGCCGCCGATATGGCCATGGCCGGCATCGAGAGCTTTGTCCCCGTGGATGAGGTCATCGAGGCCATGGGCGAGGTGGGCCGCCACATGCCGGTGGAGTACCGGGAGACCGCCCTGGGCGGCCTGGCCAACACCCCCACCGGCCGTGCCGTCAAGGACAGCATGCGCCGCCTGTAATGCTTATGGCAAAACCAAAACCCCACTTCCTCAGAAGTGGGGTTTTCCTTATGTGCATCAAACCGGACAATTATTTCTCCAGCCCGTCCTCAAACGCCTGGAGGCCCGCCAGCATCTGGTCAAAGGCGGAGCCGCTTTCACTCTCCACCATGTTCTGGGCCTGCTGCAGCTTCTGCAGCACGTCCTGCTGCACGATGTCGTAGCGCTGACGCTCCCGGCCGCACCAATCCCGCTGCTGGGCTACCATGGAGCGCAGCTGGTCAATGGCCTTGGCCCGGAACTCCTCCGTCCGCTTGTGGGCGCTGATTTCGATCTCCGCGATGTGGTCCCGCAGCTTCTCATACTCCTCCGCAGGGCCCTTGCAGCGATTATAGGCCGCCTGCAGGTCGCTGCACTGTTCCGTCAGCGCCGCCACCTGGCCCCGCAGCGTCAGCACCTCGTTCTCGGCCCGCTCCAGCCGGTCAGCCCGCTCCCGCAGCATCTCACAGGCAGAAGCCAGCTCCTTCAGCTTGTCCCGGAGGTCAGACTTATCCTGCTGCAGCGCGGCCACCTCGTCGGCGTGCTGCTTGGCCTGCTCCTCCAGATAGGACACCACGTCCTGCTTGTCGAAACCGCCGAACACACAGGTCTTAAAATTTTGACTCATAGCCCATACCCTCCCGGCAAACGATTCTCTACCCCATAAAATACCACAGATTTCGACCTCTGACAACTATATTTTTACACGTTACCCGAAAAAACGTCTCCTTTTCAGCCGCTAATCGCTGAAAATGACTCCTTCGCGGTTCAGATCCCGCTCCACACGGTTCAGCGTGTCAAAAAAACGGCTGGTGGCGATCATGGGCCCAAAGCACAGGCAGCCCAGTATATTCCACCAGAACATGTGACGCCAGGACGTGTAGGGACCTTCAATGTGAAGTGCTATTGCTTTACACTTCAACTCCTCTGCGATCTTCGCCATCCACACCAGCGGGTAAATGAACAGCGTAGGAATGCCCAGCAGGTACGCCTGCCAGTAGGGCATGATTCTGTGTCCCAGCACCTCTTCCAGCTCCCGCTGCAAGCCGCCCAGGGGCATGTAGAGCAGGAAGAAAAGACCCGCTGTAAAGAAATCCACAAAGCCCAGCCAGAATCCCAGTCGGTTGGTGTGTTTATACTTCATCGTATTCTCCGTATTCGCAACCGATATGGGTAGCCTCCACCTCGTCCGCAAGCTGCCACTGGCCCTCTCCCCTGTGGTAGAGCTTCACCGTGCCCCAGCCGTTGCCGCCGTTCCAAAGGCGGTTGTGCTTCTTCGCGCCGTCCGGCGCCTCATAGTTCACCAGCAACATGTCCTCCTTCCGGCAGAACACGTCCGTCTCCATGGCAGCCTCCCGGTTCTCCTGGCGCACGTGCCAGTGTACCAGCTCCTCCTGCTCGTCAAAGGAGAATGCCGTCTTTACGTTCAGCCATACGTGGGAGAAGTTAAAATCATATTCCCTTCCCTCATAGTAGAACACGCCCAGCAGTCGCCGATCCAGCGGCACGAAATAGATTTTGGGTCGGCCGCCGCCGATGTCAAAGACGCTGTTGGTCAGCAGCTTCCCCGTTTTTTTGCTTTTCAGGCAGTTGGAGGACAGCCATACCCAGGGGGATGTAAAGTCTCGGCCCCAGTTCTTGTCGGCGTAGCCGAAGCTCTTCTCCGGCGTTACGAGATAGCGCCGTCCGTTGCACGTCACCGTGCCGCTGAACACCGTTTTCATGCCCTCGGCGTGCCAGTACATGGCAAAGGCCTCCGCGTCCCGCAGCGGTCGGCTGGCGCCGTATCCCACGTTAAACGCCACCTGCTTGTCAAGGCGCAAATCCCACTGCATTTCACCGGCGTCGCACATCCACTCCGGGTGGGCTGCCGCCTCCTGGGGCGTCACGGTCACACTGCCCCGCAGCGCTGTCTCTGAGGCGTAGCAGTCAGCAGCCTCCACCTCGTAGGGCGCGCTGCCGTGTATGCGGGTTTGCTGCAGCGAAAAGAACCGATGCAGCTGGCATTTCCCCTGTCCCCAGGTGCCCACCTTCACCATCAGATACGATGGCCGCTTCCCGGCCTCTCTGTTCTCCGGCAGCTGGCCCAGCACAGGCGCCGCCTCTGCCAGAGCGGGATTACAGATAAAAAACTCAATAAAGAACGGCTTGTCCTCGCCGGTTTCCGCATCCTGGGCCGTAAAGGAGTGCCACCACCAGTCGTAGCCGTGGTGGGCCAGGGGCCCGTGGAGCATAAACGCGTCTCTCGAAATATCATGTACGTTGAACATAGCACACCTCGCCATAGCACATAAACAAAAACCGACGTGTTTGCACACGTCGGTTTTTGGCACGCCGTGAGGGATTCGAACCCCCGGCCTTCTGGTCCGTAGCCAGACGCTCTATCCAGCTGAGCTAACGGCGCATGTCTCTCTCAGACAGCTTAAACATAATACCATGCTGTTAACGAAAAAGCAAGATATTTTTTTCATTTTTTCAAAAATATTTCCTCTCACCTTTCCGCCCTGCCAGGGCAAAAGAGAGACCGCCCTGCGGGCGGTCTCTCCTGTTTGCAATAGCATCAGTCAATAGGCACCAACTGGCCCAGCACCACGTACCGGGGATCGCTGTACCCGGAGGTATAGTCGCAGGTGGACAGCGTCACAATTTTACCTGTGGGCGTGCCGATCTTGGACTTAAAGGTGGACTTGGCCACGTAGTTAGCCAGAACGTCAGCGCTGACAGAGGTGGCGTAGATATCCGCATCCCCCTCCACCACGCAGCCGGCGAACAGATCGATACGGTAGTTCTGGCTCTCGGTGTAGATATACATATAGGGGTGTGCGTCGTAATAGCTCTGGCTCTTGTACTTCTCCAGCGGCGCGAACATCCGGCCGGACTTCATGTGGTGGCCGTAAATAATGGTGTTCTGGCTGCCGAAGTTGGCGTCGCACAGGGTCTCAATGAAGATGGCGCCGTTGTTGTTGCTGCTGCCGTCGATGCCGTGATCCAGATAGAAGCTGTTGTCGCTGCCCTTGACGATGGCATAGCTGATGCCGGTGTTGGCGCAGTAGATGTAGCCCTTCACATCGGGATATTTGGCCTTCAGCCCGGCAATATCCACGGTAATGGTATCCGGCTCCGGCACATAAACAGGCTCAGGCGTCTTTTCCGTGTCGCTCTGGCTGTCACCCTCAGAGGCGGTATTGTCCCCCTCACCCTGGGTGTCCTCCCCCGTCTGCTCGCCCTGCTGGCTCTCCGTGTTGCCGGGGGTAACGAACTCATCAATCAGGTTCTGCTGCTCATTCTCGCTGGCCCTCTGCTGGCTCAGATAGCTGACGATCTTCCCGGCGGAAAACACCAGAACAGCCAGTAAAACAATCAGAACAATATAATACAGCAGCCTGCTGCTGTTTCTCTTTCTTCTGTGGGAGCGGCGGCGAGGTGCCTCCTGCTCACGATCCATTTCTCTACTCATGTAGTCGCCTCCTTGACCGAGTTATTCTATCAGATTTTTTCCTATAATGCAAGCCAAAGAGCCAAAACTCTTTGACTATTTCATGAACGTGCTGTAAACTATTGCTATCAAACGGAAAGGGAGTGTCACACGATGATCCATTTCAACAGCGACTATCTGGAAGGCGCCCATCCCAAAGTCCTGCAGGCGCTAATCGACACCAATATGGTGCAGACCATCGGCTACGGCGAAGATGCATACTGCGCCCGGGCCCGTGAGAAAATCAAAGCCGCCCTGCAGGCCCCCCAGGCCCACGTCCACTTCCTGGTGGGCGGCACCCAGACCAACACCACCGTTATCGCCTCCGTGCTGCGTCCCTATCAGGGCGTTCTCTCCGCCGTCTCCGGCCACATCAACTGCCACGAGACCGGCGCCATCGAGTCCACCGGCCATAAGGTCATCACCCTGCCCACCTCCGACGGTAAAATCACCGCCCGCCAGATTGCGGACTATGTGGTCTGGCATCACAACGACGAGAGCGTGGAGCACATCGTCTACCCCGGCATGGTGTATATCTCCTATCCCACCGAGGGCGGCACACTGTATTCCAAGTCGGAGCTGCAGGAGATTTATGACACCTGCCGCCGCTGCGGCCTGTACCTGTTCATCGACGGCGCCCGCCTGGGCTACGCCCTGGCCTCGGACGAGTGCGACCTGACCCTCACCGACCTGCCCAGCCTGTGCGACGTCATGTATATCGGCGGCACCAAGGTGGGCCTGCTGTTCGGTGAAGCAGTGGTCATCTTCAACGATGCCTTGAAAAAAGGCTTCCGACCCATTATGAAGCAGCGGGGTGCCATGATCGCCAAGGGCCGCCTGCTGGGCGTCCAGTTCGACGCCCTCTTCACCGACGATTTATATACCAAAATCGCCCGCAACGCCATCGTCATGGCCCACCAGATCCGTGACATATTCACGTCCAACGGCTATCCTCTGCTGTTCGACTCCCCCACCAACCAGCAGTACCCCATCCTTCCCGATGCAGAATTGGCCATCCTGGGCAAGGACTTCGGCTACGAGTATTGGCAGCGGGTGGATGAGACCCACAGCGGCGTCCGCTTCTGCGCCAGCTGGGCCACCACCCAGGAACAGGTAGACGCCCTCCGCCAGGCAGTCAATGCCCTGCATAACCGCTGAAGCGATTTCCTAACAATAGACGGAATCCCGTTTCAAATTGTTCCGCCTGTTCCCAAAATGTGCGCAAAAATGCCGCAGGCTTTCGCCTGCGGCATTTTCAATTCAGCAGATACTGTCCGCAATCCCAAAAGCCCTTACGCCTTGGGGCCGGCGGCCACGACCTCGTCGCTCATGTGGGTGTACTTCTTGAAGTTCTCCACAAAGCTGTCAGCCAGCTTCTTGCAGGAAGCCTTGTAAGCGGCCTTGTCCTCCCAGGTGTTCTCGGGGATCAGCAGCTCGCTGGGCACGCCCTCGATGGCGGTAGGCACCTGCACGCCGAACACGGGGTCGGTGACGAACTGGGACTTCTCGATCTCGCCGGTGAGGGCGGCGGTGACCATGGCGCGGGTGTAGCTCAGCTTCATGCGCTTGCCGGTGCCGTTCCAGCCGGTGTTGACCAGGTACACGTTGGCGCCGGACTTCTCCACCTTGTCCGCCAGCATACCGGCGTACACGGAGGGATCCAGGGGCAGGAAGGGCTCACCGAAGCAGGTGGAGAAGGTGGGCACGGGCTCGGTGATGCCGATCTCGGTGCCGGCCACCTTGGAGGTGAAGCCGGACACGAAGTAGTACATAGCCTGGTTCTTGTTCAGCTTGCTGATGGGAGGCAGCACGCCGTAGGCGTCGGCGGTCAGGAAGATAACGGTCTTGGGCACGCTGGGGCTCATGCCGGACAGCTCGGCGTTGGGGATGTACTCCACGGGATAGCCCACGCGGGAGTTGACGGCCAGAGAGTCGTCGTCGAAATCGAACTCACGGGTCTCGGGGTCCATCACCACGTTCTCCACCAGGGAGCCGAACTTGATGGCGTTGTAGATCTCGGGCTCACCCTCGGGGCTCAGGTTGATGCACTTGGCATAGCAGCCGCCCTCGAAGTTGAACACGGAGTCGTCAGCCCAGCCGTGCTCGTCGTCGCCGATGAGCATGCGGTTGGGGTCGGCGGACAGGGTGGTCTTGCCGGTGCCGCTGAGGCCGAAGAACACGGCGCTGTCGCCGTTCTTGCCGATGTTGGCGGAGCAGTGCATGGGGAACACGCCCATCTTGGGCAGCACGAAGTTCATCACGGAGAACACGGACTTCTTGATCTCGCCGGCGTACTGGGTGCCGCAGATCACCACCTCGTGATCCTCATAGTTCACCAGGATAGCGGCCTCGCTGCGGGTGCCGTCCACCTCGGGGATGCACTTGAAGCCGGGAGCGGCGATGATGGTGTAATCCTCTTTGAAGTTGGCAAGCTGCTCGGCGCTGGGACGGCGCAGCAGCTGATGAATAAACAGGTTCTGGGAGGCCAGCTCGTTGATGATGCGGAACGCCTTGGTGTACTTGGGGTCGGCGCCGGCAAAACCGTCGAAGATAAATACCTCTTTGCCCTGCAGGTAAGCCACTACCTTTGCCTTGATGGCCTCATAGCGGGCCTTGTCGATGGGGCGGTTCACCTTGCCCCAGGCGATGTCGTCATGGACGCTGGGCGTGTCAACGATGAACTTGTCGTTGGCGCTGCGGCCGGTATATTTGCCGGTCTTCACCACCAGCGCGCCGGTGTTGCTCAGCGTGCCCTCGCCGCGGCGAAGCGCATGCTCAGTGAGCTGGGCGGGAGTCAGATTGCGGTACACAGCCTTGGCATTGATAATGCCCATCTTTTCCAGACCGTAAGTTTCCATGGGAATACCTCCTATGATACTATCTTAGGGAAGCCGAAACTTCCCTTATATGAGATTGTTAGAATTATATCATACTCCATTTCAAAAAGCTACTACTATTTTCAATAAAATAGAAAAAGCCTTCCGCCCGCAAAGACGGAAGGCCGTATGCTATTCAGCAAAGCTGCGAAATGGCGCTTAAAAGCTCGGTTTTCCCCGTGCCCTTCTCGGCGGAGAAGGGAATCAGCAAGTCCGACTCTCCCAGGTCCAGCGTCTGGCGAATCACCGCCAGGTTGGGCTCCACCTCGCTCTTTTTCAGCTTGTCCAGCTTGTTGGCCACCACGATCAACGGGCACGCCGCCCCCCGGAACCACTCCCGCATGGTCACGTCGTCGGCGGTGGGCTTGTGCCGGGCGTCCACGATCAGCACCCCCAGGGTGATGAGTCCCTCCTCGGCAAAATACGCCTCCATCAGCTTGCCCCAACGGTCCTTTTCCGCTTGGGAAACCTTAGCGTAGCCATATCCCGGCAGGTCTGTAAAGTAAATCTTCCTGTCAATGAGGAAGTAGTTGATCTGGCTGGTTTTGCCGGGGGTAGCCCCCACCCGGGCGAAATTTTTCCGGTTCAGAAGGCGGTTGATCACCGAGGATTTGCCCACATTGGATCGGCCCGCGAAGGTGACCTGTGGCCGTCCGTCCCGCACAAAGCTCTGGGGCTTCACGGCGGACAGGCGAAACTCCGCCTGGCTAAAGTTGATGACCACGGCGCACTCCCTTCTCCCCATCTTTGGCCAAAATGGTCAGATGGTCCACGGCGTCGGCCTTACTCTGGGGCACCAGCGCGGCGGCAAACACCTGCTCCACCGTCTCCACCGGCACGAAGCGCAGCGCCTTGCGCACCGTCTGGTCGATCTCCTCCAGGTCCTTTTCGTTGTCCTTGGGGATGATTACCGTCCGCATACCGTTGCGCAGTGCGGCCATAGTCTTTTCCTTCAATCCGCCGATGGGCAGCACCCGGCCCCGCAGCGTCACCTCGCCGGTCATGGCCACCGTGCCCCGCACCTGCCTGCCGGTCAGCGCCGACAGCATGGCGGTGGTGATGGCGATACCGGCGCTGGGCCCGTCCTTGGGCACAGCCCCCTCGGGGAAATGAATGTGGATGTCCTTCGTCTTGTAAAAATCCTTCTCGATGCCCAGGGCCTCCCAGCGGCTCCGCAGGCAGGACAGGGCCGCCTTGGCGCTCTCCTGCATCACGTTCCCCAGGTTGCCGGTAAGCTCCAGCTTGCCGGCGCCCTCCATCACGTTGACCTCCACCTCCAGGATCTCGCCGCCCACCTCGGTCCAGGCCAGGCCGTTCACCACGCCCACCTGATCCCTGGTGCTGTGGACGGAGTCAGTGAACTTCACCACGCCCAGGTAATCCTTCAGGTTTTTCTCTGTAATGCCAACAGACTTTACATCGCCTGTTACAAGCCGCATTGCCGCCTTTCGACACAGCTTCTGAATCTCCCGCTCCAGCAGGCGCACGCCGGATTCCCGGGTGTAGCCGCTGATCATCAGCCGCAGCGCGCCGTCGCTGATGCGCAGCTTCTGGGACGTAAGGCCGTGGGCCTTGAGCTGCTTGGGGATCAGGTGGCGCTTGGCGATCTGCACCTTCTCCTCATCGGTGTAGCTGGTGAGCTCAATGACCTCCATGCGGTCCAGCAGCGGACGGGGAATGGTCGACGTGGTGTTGGCAGTGGTAATGAACATCACGTTGCTCAAATCCACGGGGATTTCCAGGAAATGGTCCCGGAAAGCGTAGTTCTGCTCGCTGTCCAGCACCTCCAGCAGCGCGCTGGCGGGGTCTCCCCGCATATCGCTGGCCAGCTTGTCGATTTCGTCCAGCACCATCAGCGGATTCATGGTCCCGCTGTGGATCAGCGCGTCGATGATGCGGCCGGGCATGGCGCCGATGTACGTTTTCCGATGCCCCCGGATGTCCGCCTCGTCCCGTACGCCGCCCAGGCTCAGCCGGGCCAGCTTGCGGTTCATGGCCTTGGCCACAGAGATGGCGATGGAGGTCTTGCCCACTCCCGGAGGACCCACCAGGCAGATGATCTGCCCCTTGGTTTCCGGGTGGATCTGCCGCACCGCCACGTATTCCAGAATCCGCTCCTTCATCTTGTCCAGGCCGTAGTGATCCCGGTCCAGAATATCCCGGGTCTTTGCCACGTCCGCCCGGTCCCTGGTTTTCTTATTCCAGGGCATATCCAGGCACACGTCCAGATAATTGCGGATTACCGAGGACTCGGCGCTGCCGAAGGGCTGCTTGCTGAGGCGGTCCACCTCTTTCATCAGCCGCTGCTGCACCTCCTCCGGCAGCTTCATCTGCCGGATTTTGGCCTCATATTCCTCAATTTCCTCGTCCTTGTCGTCCCCCAGCTCATGCTGCAGCACCTTCATCTGCTCCCGCAGAATCATGTCCTTCTGCACCTGGCCCACCCGCTGGCGCACCTTCTGGTCCAGTTCCATCTCCAGGGTCAGCACCTCCAGCTCATGGGCCAGAATATCGTTGACCTTATTCAGCCGCTTCGT
Organism: Oscillospiraceae bacterium; assembly: GCA_017412585.1. GTDB lineage: Bacteria > Bacillota > Clostridia > Oscillospirales > Oscillospiraceae > Vescimonas. The sequence goes on along the minus strand of JAFPXK010000004.1, from coordinate 33,045 downwards.
GGGATGCAGCTCCTCCAGAATCCGCTGGCGGTCATCGTGGCGCAGCGTCACGTTCTGGGCGATAAAGTCCGCCAGTGCGCCAGGGTCACGCATATCCAGCACAGCGGCAAAGAAATCGTCGTCCAGGTTGCTGACCACTTCCTTATACTCTCCGATGAGGGTGTACGTCTGCCGCAAAAGCGCCTCCATCCGGGCGGTGACTCTGCCGGGAAATTCCTCCTCCAGCAGCTCCACGTTGGCCTGCAAAAAGGGCTTGGACTGCCACATCCGCCGCATTCTGGCCCGGGTCTCCCCTTCCACCACCACCCGCAGGGTGGTCTCGGAGGTCTTGATGATCTGTAAAATGTGGCAGATGGTGCCGATGGCATACAAATCGCTCTCCGTGGGCTTGGCGGTGGAAATCTCCCGCTGGGTCACCAAAAACACACGGCGGTCCGACTCCATAGCGTGGTCCAGGGCAAAAATGCTGATATCCCGCTCCACGTCAAAGCTCAGCGTCTGGTTGGGAAAAACGGTGAGGCCCCGCAGGGCGACCACCGGTATGTTCATTCTCGTATTGTCTTCCATAGGATTCTCCTTATACAAGGATAGTAAATGGGGAAAGAGGAGCGGCGATTCCGTCGCTCCTCTCTTGCATGTTACGATGCTGGGGAATCCAGCGTCTTCACAGGGCTTCCCGGCAGCTCCCGGGTACGGGAGCCGTCGTGCTCCACCTCCGGCGCAGCGCCGTCGCGGATGCACGCCTCTGTCACCGTCACTCTGGAGATGGTGGGGTCGGAGGGAATCTCGTACATGATGGGCATCAATACGCCCTCCATGACGGCCCGCAGGCCACGGGCGCCGATGTTGCGCTCAATGGCCTTGTCCGCCACCGCCGCCAATGCCTCCGGGGTGAACTGCAAATCTACCTTATCGTAGTCCAGCAGCTTGCAATACTGCTTCACCAGAGCGTTCTTCGGCTCGGTGAGGATGCGTACCAAATCATCACGGCTCAAGCCGTCCAAAGGCGCGATCACCGGCAGCCGGCCCACCAGCTCGGGGATGATGCCGAACTTCAGCAGGTCATGGGGCTGCACCTCTTTCAGCAGCTCGCCGCTGCGTCGCTGTGCCTTGCTCTCCACCACCGCGTCAAAGCCGATGCCCTTGCGGTCGGTGCGCCGCTCGATGATCTTTTCCAGGCCGTCGAAGGCGCCGCCGCAGATAAACAGAATGTTGTGGGTGTCCACCTGGATGAACTCCTGCTGGGGGTGCTTGCGTCCGCCCTGGGGCGGCACGTTGGCCACGGTGCCCTCCAGGATTTTCAGCAGCGCCTGCTGCACGCCCTCGCCGCTGACGTCCCGGGTAATGGACGTGTTCTCGCTCTTGCGGGCGATTTTGTCGATCTCATCCACGTAGATGATGCCCCGCTCCGCCAGCTCCACGTCGAAGTCCGCCGCCTGCAAAAGCCGCAGCAGAATATTCTCCACGTCGTCGCCTACGTAGCCGGCCTCGGTCAGTGTGGTGGCGTCAGCGATGGCAAAGGGTACCTTCAGCGTCTTGGCCAGCGTCTGGGCAAACAGCGTCTTGCCGCTGCCGGTGGGACCGATCATCAGAATGTTGCTCTTTTGCAGCTCCACGTCCTGGTCGTCGCCGAACATGATGCGCTTGTAGTGGTTATACACCGACACGCTCAGCGCCACCTTGGCGCTCTCCTGGCCGATGACGTACTGGTCCAGCACGTCCTTGATTTCCCGGGGCGTGGGCAGCTCGTCCAGCGCGGTCCGGGCCACGGATTCTGCGGCGTTGTACCCGTCGTCCAGGATGGACATGCACAGATTCACGCACTCGTCGCAGATCCGCACGCCGGGGCCCTGGATCATCCGGTGTACCTGCCGCTCCGGCTTGCCGCAGAAGGAGCAGCGCAGCGTTTTCTTCTCGTCTGCCATGGGATGTTACCTCTTGTAAATAACCTTATCCACCAGGCCGTAGTCCTTGGCCTCCTCGGCGGTGAGCCAGTGATCCCGCTCGGAATCCGCCTTCACCTGCTCGGGGGTCTTGCCCGTATTCTCGGCCAGGATTTTATTCAGGCGATCCTTGATCTTCAGGAAATGCTCCACGTCGATCTCCATATCCGTCACCTTGCCCTGGGTACCGGCAGAGGGCTGATGGATCATGATCTCGGCGTTGGGCAGGGCGATGCGCTTGCCCTTGGCGCCGCTGGAGAGCAGGAATGCGCCCATGCTGGCGGCCATGCCCACGCAGATGGTGGACACGTCGCACTTGATATACTGCATGGTGTCGTAGATGGCCATACCGGCGGTGACAGAGCCGCCGGGGCTGTTGATGTAGAGCTGAATGTCCTTGTCCGGGTCAACGGATTCCAGATACAGCATCTGTGCCACCACCAGGCTGGCAGTAGTATCATTCACCTCTTCGCCCAGGATGATGATGCGGTCGTTCAGCAGCCGGGAAAAAATGTCGTAGGAACGCTCGCCCCGGTTGGTCTGCTCGACAACATAGGGAACCAAACTCATAACGATACCTCCTGTAAAGACAGTTGAATTATACCCCGCCCTTATGTGATTTAATCTCTCTTACTCCGCCTTGTCCTCGGCCTTCTTGGTGCTCTTCTTGGCAGCGGGCTTCTTGGCGGGCTTCTCCTCGCCGTCCTCCGCCTTCTTGGCGGTCTTCTTGGTGCTCTTCTCCTCCTCGGCAGCCTCCGGGGCCACGGCCTTGGCACTGTCGGCCACTACGCGGATGGCCTTCTCCCGCAGCACCTGCTCCTTCACCTCGTCGGCGCGGAGATACTTCTTCACGGTCTCCAGATCCATGCCGTACTGCTGCGCCACCTTCTCCATCTCGGCGTCCACCTCGGCGTCGGAGGCCTCCAGCTTCTCTTCCTTCACGATGGCGGCCAGGGCCAGATCCATCCGCACCTGACCCAGAGCGGGAGCCTGGGCCTGGGCCTTGAAGTCGGCCTCGGAGGTGTTGGTCATCTTCAGATACTGGTCGAAGGGGATGCCCTGGGCGGCCATCTGCTGCTTGAAGTTGTTCAGCATCTGCTCGGCCTGGGCGTCCACCATGGCGTCGGGGATATCGGCCTCGATGCCGTCAGCCACCTTCTGCATCAGCACGTCCTCAAAGGCCCGCTGGGCAGCGGTGTTGCGCTCCTCGGTCAGCTTCTTCTTGATGTCGGCCTTCAGATCCTTCAGGGTGTCGAACTCGGACACGTCCTTGGCGAACTCGTCGTCCAGCGCGGGCACTTCCTTCACCTTCACCTCGTTTACCTTCACGTGGAAGACAACGGCCTTGCCGGCCAGCTCGGGGGTGTAGTCCTGGGGGAAGGTAATGTCGATATCCTTCTCCTCGCCGGCCTTCATGCCGATGACCTGATCCTCAAAGCCGGGCACGAAGCTGCCGGAGCCCAGCTCCAGATCGTGACTCTCGCCCTTGCCACCGTCAAAGGGCACACCATTGTCAAAGCCCTCGAAGTCGATGTTGGCGGTGTCGCCCTTCTTGGCGGCCCGGTCCACGCTGACGAGGCGGCTGTTGCGGTCGGCCATCTCGTTGAGGCGGGCGTTCACGTCGGCGGCCATCACCTTGACCTCCGCCTTGGGGGCCTCCAGGCCCTTGTACTGGCCCAGCTTCACCTCGGGGTACACGGGCACGGTGCACTTGAAGGTGCAGCCCTCGGCGTTCACGCCCTCCAGCTCCACCTCGGGATAGCCCACCACGTCCAGCTTCTGCTCCGCCACGGCCGCCTCATAGGCGTCGGGCAGTACGATATTCACGGCCTCCTCATAAAAGACCTCGGCGCCGTACATCTTCTCGATAATCTTGCGGGGGGCCTTGCCGGTGCGGAAGCCGGGCACGTTGATCTTGCCGCGCATCTTCAGATACGCCTTATTGACAGCGGCCTCAAACGCCTCGGCGCCGACGGAAATGGTCAGTGCCACTCTGCTCTTCTCTACCTTCTCGCAGCTCTTGACATTCATGGTTGATGTTCCTCCAGTTTCATGTGACCGAATGGGAATGCGGTCATAATTTTCCATAATGCAGTTTGATATGATACCATATTGAAATGAAAATTTCAATCGTTATTTCATCACTTTTTGGCTTAATCACAAATTTTCAGCGGTTTGAAACCCAAATAATCCGCCGCCACCAGGGCGAAATCCGTTCCGCCGCAGTCCCCCTCGATACGCCGCCTGTGGCTGGCGCCGTGAAGATGACCGTAAAAGCACCGTTTTACGCCGTATTTCTGCAATAAAGCCAATATTTCCGGGCAGCGGTAGCCGGTGTACAGGGGCGGATAGTGGAGAAAACACAGCTTTTCCGCCTCCCCGGCGGCCTGCAGCGACGCCTCCAGACGGCCCACCTCCCGGGCCATCATCTTGCCGTTGTGGGTGCCCTCGCTGTCCAATTCATAGAACCAGCCCCGGGTGCCGCACAGAGCGATATCGCCGTAAAAACGGCAGTTATTATGCAGTATTTCCAGAGAATCCAGCCCGTTTTCCTTGAAAAAGTTCTCCATTTTCCGGGCGGTGTTCCACCAGTAATCGTGGTTGCCCTTCAGCAGAATCTTCCGTCCGGGGAGGGCGTTGATGAACTTCAGGTCCTCCAGGGACTCCTCCAGACTCATGCCCCAGCTCAGGTCGCCGCACAGGACGGTGGTATCCTCCTCCGTCAGAGGCGCAAAGCCCTCCCGGATGCGCGCCACGTAGTCGGCCCAGCCGGGGCCGAACACGTCCATGGACTTATCGGAATTCAGCGAAAGGTGCAGATCACCTATGGTGTAAAGTGCCATTCCTTTACCCCTTTTCTTTACAGAATGCGGCGGAGATTCCCCCAGAAAATGTCGTATAAAAGGCCCTCGTCATACCCCCGGCGGGCCATGGCGGCGTAGAGTTCCGGGATGTCCTGCACACCGTTCAGGCCTCCGGCAAGGCTTTCACAGCCGTCCAAATCGCCGCCAAAACAGATGGTTTTCTGCCCGTCCAGCGCCAGAAAATGATCTATGTGCCCCAAAATCTGATCCGTATTTTCGGTTTGCCCGGTCTCCCCCGGGCCCACGAAGTCGGCATAGAGGTTGATGCCCACCACGCCGCCGCTGTCGCGGATGGCCTTGAACATATCGTCGGTGAGGTTGCGGCGATGGGCGCAGAGGCTGCGGCTGTTGGAGTGGCTGGCCACCACAGGGCGGCGGGCTATCTTCATCAAGTCCCAGAAGCCGGGGTCGGACAGGTGGGACACGTCGGGATAGATGCGGTACTCCTCCAGCACACGGATGAAGTCCCGGCCCTGGGCCGACAGGCCACGGCCCGGGTCCTCACAGTTGGTGCCGCTCAACAGGTTGGCCCGGTTCCACACCGGGTTGAGAAGGCGCACGCCCCAGGCGGCCACGTCGGGAATGCGGCGGGCGTCACAGTCCAGCAAATCCGCCCCCTCGATGGACAGCAGCGCGGCGGACTTGCCCGCCGCCACCGCTTCGTCCACCTCCGCGCCGGTGGTACAATGGGACACCAAATCGGGATTGGCGGCGATTTCACTGCAATAGCGATTATGAAGTCTTTGGCAAAAGCGCCAACGCTGTCCGGCGGGGATTTGGGCGGCGTCGCCGTAGAGGGCGAAAAACTGGGCCCGGGGAGAGAAGGCGGCATTGCGCTGTAAATCCACGTGGCCGGAATTCTCCCGCAGGGTCTCTTCCCTGCCCCGGCGGAACAGGTCATCGAGGCGGTATATGGTGTCGCAATGGGCGTCAAAATAGGGAATCATCCGCTCACCTCAATACAATTTACTGAAATGCGTCCTCCAGATAGACGATGCGGGGCGGCACGTCGGGATTCTCGGCGTAGACCTCCGCCACGTCGAAGCGGCAGGGGCAGTCCAGATCGTTGTCCGCCAGGAAGAAAAGGGCCGTCTTTTTCAGCTTGGCCTGCTTTTTCTTCGTCACGTATTCCCGGGGCAGGGCCATATCCACGTTGGTGCGGGTTTTGACCTCCACGAAGCACAGCATGGGGCCGTCCCAGGCGATGATATCAAGCTCACCGAAGCGGCAGTGATAGCCGGAGGCCTCCAGACGGTAGCCCTTATTCCGCAGGTAATCGGCCACCTGGGCCTCGCCCCAGCGTCCGTTATTGGCCATGGGGCGCCTCCCATTTTTTCAGAAACGACAGGCGGTGTTCCGGGCAGGGGCCAAACTCAGCCAGCATGGCGTAGTGGAGCTTGGTGCCGTAGCCCTTATGCTTTGCAAACTGGTACTGGGGATATTTTTTATCCAGCACGTCGCTGACGTAGCGGTCACGGCTGACCTTGGCCAGAATGGAGGCCGCGGCGATGCTGGCGCTCTTGCCGTCGCCGCCTACCACAAGGCTGTGGGGCGTGGTGACGGCGGCGGACTTGCCCCTGTCCCGGTTGCCGTCGATGAGGGCCATATCCACCGGCTGGGAAAGGCCATCTATGGCCATCTGCATGGCCTTCATCCGGGCGCTTAAAATATCGGTGGCGTCGATCTCGGCGGCCTCCACCCGGGCCACCGACCAGGCCACGGCGTGGGCGGTGATCTCGGCATAGAGCTGCTCCCGGCGCTTTTCCGTCAGCTTCTTGGAGTCGTTGAGGCCGGGGACCGTCCAGCCACGGGGCAGGATCACCGCCGCGGCGTACACGGGGCCCATCAGGGGGCCGGCGCCGGCTTCATCGCAGCCGCAGACCCACGTTGCGCCTTGGGCAAAGCACTCGTCCTCTATGGCCCAGGGGTGTGTCATCTCACTCATTGCGCGTCCTCCACCGTTTCCAATGTAAAGGTACCTAACTTGCCACCCCGGAATTCATCCAGCAGAATCCGGGCCATCCGCTCGGTGTCCACCTCGGCGCCCCGCATGAGGAAGCCCCGCTTGCGGCCTGCCTTGATGAGCAGGTCATAGCCGCTGTCGCCTTCTTCAATGGTGATTTTATACCGCTCCTGGACGGTGGCGGCATAGTGGGCGGCCAGGTACGCCATCAGGGCGCAGGCCAGCTCCTCGATGTCCATGACGTCGTCCTTGATGGCCCCGGTGAAGGCCAGGCGCAATCCCACGTTTTTATCGTCGAACTTGGGCCACAGGATGCCGGGGGTGTCCAGCAGCTCCAGGGTCTGATCCACCGGCACCCACTGCTTGGTGCGGGTGACGCCGGGGCGGTCCTCCGCCCTGGCGGTCTTGCGGTGGGCTACCTTATTGATAAAGGTGGATTTGCCCACGTTGGGGATGCCCAGCACCATGACCCGGACGGTGCGGCCCACCTGGCCCTTGGCCTCCCAGGCGGCGATTTTATCCTGCAGCAGCGAGCGCACGGCGGCGGGAAACTGGCTCGTGCCGCCGCCGCCCTTGGCGTTGGCCTCCAACACGGCATAGCCCTTCTCCCGGAAGTAAGCGGCCCAGCGCTTCGTCTCACGGGGGTCGGCCTGGTCCACCCGGTTGAGAACGATCATGCGGGGCTTGGCCCCCACCATGTCGTCCACGTCGGGGTTGCGGGAGGACAGGGGGATGCGGGCGTCCACAATCTCGCACACGGCGTCCATGTTGCCGATTTCGGCGGTGATCATCCGCTTTGTTTTTGTCATGTGGCCGGGGAACCAGCTCAGGCTGTCGATCTGCAAAAGATCACCTCCAGAAAAATTACAGTTCAGTATACCATACTTCCATTAAAAAGGAAAGAAAAAACCGTCTGCCGGTGAAGGCAGGCGGTTTCTCTTTGTTTGGCAGGCTTACAGCTTCTCGCGGATCTTGGCGGCCTTGCCGACGCGATCGCGGAGATAGTACAGCTTGGCGCGGCGCACGTAACCGTGACGCACAGCCTCAATATGATCGATAGAGGGAGAGTGCAGGGGGAAAACCTTCTCCACACCCACGCCGTAGGAGATACGACGGACGGTGATGGTCTCCTCGATGCCGCCGTGCTTCTTGGCAATGACGATGCCCTCAAAGACCTGGATACGCTCGCGGGAGCCTTCCTTGACCTTGACGTGCACGCGGACGGTATCGCCCACCTCCACTGCGGGAGCCTCTTTGGTCAGCTGCTTTTCGTTGAATGCCTTCATGAGATCCATGGATATTATCCTCCTATATTATAGGCGTTCATGCTGCCATTTCAGCGGCGCTCTCCCATTGCGGAGCGCCTACAGCAGAGGACCACCCTTTTAACGCCATGATAGAATACCATAAGGCAAAGAGAAATGCAAGTGTTTTTTTGAAAAAATGGGGGAATTATCGAAAATCCTCGCCGTTTTCATCCATAATGCGGCGGCGGCGGACGCGGACGAAGTCGGGCGTCAGGGCCGGGAGATGGGCGGCGATGGCCTTCTCCAGCAGTTGGGGATTGAGGCCGGGGTTCTGGGCCTGCACCACCACGGTGGCATAGACGGCCTTCTCCCCTGCCCGCAGCTCCACAGAGCGGAGCATGGGGGCGACGTCCACCTGGGCCAGCTCCTTGCGCTTGGTGCGCTTTTCAATGATAAGCTCCTCCCGGGCAAACAGGGCCTGCAGCGCCTCCGCCGCGTCCTGGGGTACGCCGCCGTCATAGAGCAGCTCCATGTCCGCCTGCAGCAGTGCCAGCTCCCGGATGGGGCGCGTGGCCTCGTAGCAATCCAGCACCCGGATGCCGGTGGGCATGCCGGTATTCAACTTCTCGGCAATGCCGCGGCCGTCGCTCTCTTGGGTCACCTCGAAGTCCAGCAGCTCGCAGTCGCTCTGCTGGCCCACGGGAAGGGGCAGGACGATGGACAGGATGGGATGGGGGTGATAGCCCTGGGTGTGCTTGATTGCCAGCTCCGTGCGGGGGAACACCCGCTGGAAGGTGCGCATCAGGTCCAGATGGGAGATATAGGACGCCTGGGCCTCCTTGACAAACAGCAGCCGCAGCTTAGACATCGCACTTCCCCCCTACCAGACGATTGGCGCCGCAGCCGTTGCAGTGGGTGCGGCAGTCCGGCGTGGTGACGCCGGCTTTGGCGTTTTCATACTCCCGCCAGAGATAGTTCTCGGTGACGCCGCTGGAAATCATGTTCCAGGGCATGATCTCGTCCTTTTCCCGGCGGCGGTAGGCGTAGAAAGCGGGGTCCACGCCGCACTCTGCAAAGGCCTCCTGCCACCGCGCCAGGGAGAAATAGTCCTCCCAGGCGTCCAACTTGGCGCCCTTGCGCCAGGCACATTCCAGCACCTTGCCCAGGCGGCGGTCGCCCCGGGCCAGCACCGCCTCCAAAAAGCTGGTGTCGCCGTCATGCCAGTTATAGGTGACGGTCTTGGTGTTGATGGCCTCACGCAGCAGCTTCACCCGGCGCTCGTATTCCTCACGGGTGATCTGGGGCTCCCACTGGAAGGCGGTGTGGGGCTTGGGGACAAAGTAAGAGGTGGACACGGTGATGCGGACGCCGCGCTGCTTATTGGCGGCGGACTCCCGCCAGGCGTGCATCACCCGGGCGGCCACGTCGGCAATGCCCAGCACGTCCTCGTCGGTCTCTGTGGGAAGGCCCAGCATGAAGTACAGCTTCACGGCGCTGTATCCCCCGGCAAAGGCGGTGCGGCAGCTTTGCAGCAGCTCGTCCAGGGTCACGTTTTTATTGATAACGTCACGCAGCCGCTGGGTGCCCGCCTCGGGGGCGAAGGTGAGGCCGGTTTTGCGGCCCTTGGCCAGGCGCTGCATCAGCGACATGGAGAAGTTGTCCGCCCGCAAGCTGGGCAGGGACAGGTTCACGTGACGCTGCTGGCAAAAGTCCTCCAAACTGTCGCACAGCGCCGTCAAGGGCGGGTAGTCGCTGGTGGAGAGGGACGAGAGAGTGACCTCCTGGTAGCCGGAATCGTTGCAGGCCTCCAGGCAGTATTGGGCGCACAGGTCCCGGCTGCGGTTGCGGACAGGGCGATAGACGTACCCCGCCTGGCAGAAGCGGCAGCCCCGGATGCAGCCCCGGAACAGCTCCAGCATCACCCGGTCCTGGACGATCTCCGTGCTGGGGACGATGGTGCGAGTGGGGAAAAAGGACTTGTCCAGATCGCGGACGATGCGCTTCACCACCCGCTCCGGCGCGCCGTCACGGGGGGTGATGGCGGCCACGGTGCCGTCGTCGTGGTAGGACACATCATATAAAGAGGGCACGTAGATGCCGTCCAGCTGGGCGGCGGCCACCAGGAAGCGGTGCTTGTCCCACCCCTCACGGCGGGCCCTGCGGTGGAGGTTAATCAGCTCCGGCGTCACGTCTTCGCCCTCCCCCAGGGAGACAATGTCGATAAAGTCCGCCACGGGCTCGGCGTTATACATGGCGGTGCCGCCGGCGATGACCAGGGGTGTCAGATCGGGCCGATCGGCGCTGTGGAGGGGGATGCCCGCCAGATCCAGCATATTGAGAATGGCAGTAAAGGCCATCTCATAGCCCACGGAAAAGGCCACTATGTCAAAATCGGTGATGGGGTCGCCGGACTCCAGGGCGAAGAGGGGCATTTGCGCCCGGCGCATCTCCTCCTCCATGTCGCCCCAGGGGGCAAACACCCGCTCACACCACACGCCGTCCATGGCGTTCATAACGCCGTAGAGAATGCGCATGCCCAGGTTGGACATGCCGATCTCGTAGGTGTCGGGGAAGCAGAAGGCGATGCGGGTGTCCACGTCTTTTTTATCCTTGATGACCGCGTTATACTCGCCGCCCACGTAGCGGGCGGGCTTTTGCACGCGGGGTAAAATCCGTTCCAATCGCTGATCCACGGTGGTTCTCCTTTGCAATGTGCAGACTTGACACATTATTTTACCGAATTTCCGCTGTTTTGACAAGTCCTATTTCACGCAAAGAGCGCCAGAAAAGAGCCCCGGCGGCCAGAAGGAAGAATGGCGTGCCGCCGAAGCGGTACAGGAGCCATCCCGCCAGCGCCGTCAGCGCCGCCGAAACGGCCAGGGACATCGCGGCGCAGATCCGGTCCGCGGCGTAAGGGCCCAGGGACCAGGCCAGGGCAATCCACATAAGCCGCTCGCCATCCAGCGGGCGCACGGGAAGAAGGTTATACAGGCCCAGCACCGTGTGAACGCCGGCGTGAAGATAGGCCCCGTCCCAGCGGCGGCCCAGGGCGGCAAAGGCGGCGGCGCACAGCAGATTCACCGCCGGTCCTGCGGCGGTGACGGCGGCCTCCGCGCCGTAGCTGCCTATCCGAGAAAAGCGGATTTCCGCGCCAAACGGTGTAAAGGATAATCCCTTTAATGTTCCTTTATATAAACGCAGAACGGCAATGTGGCCCAGCTCATGAAGGGCGGCGGCGCAAAGCAGCGCCGCCGTAAGGCGGGGCTGGGCAAGGACGGCAACGGCCAGGACGAACAGCCAGGTCAGCGGCGTGGCGCGAAGGTCAATAGGTGACATAGTAGATGGGATTGAGATACTGTGTGTCACGGTGGAGCTCAAAATGGAGATGGGGGCCGGTGGCCTCGCCGGACTCGCCCACCTCCGCAATGGGGTCGCCCAGGCGAACGCTCTGGCCGGAGGAGGCGGTGACCTTGCTGCAGTGGGCGTAGAGGGTGGCGTAGCCGTTGGCGTGGGCCACCTCCACGTATTTGCCCAGGTCGCTGCTCTCCCCTACCGCCAGCACGGTGCCGTCGGCAAAGCTGCGGATGATGGCGCCGGTCTCGGCGGCGACGTCCAGGCCGTAATGGAACCGCTCCTCACCGCCGATGGGGTGGTCACGGTAGCCGAAGGCGGAGGACAGGGTGCCCTCCACCGGGTCGGCGTAGTCGAAGCCCAGGACGGACTGGAGAAGCTCCGCACGGGGCGGAATGTTTTCCTCGGTGTAGGCCGTGGCGGTGCGGTCGGTTGCCATGACGGGAACGGCGGCTGTCTCCTCGGCGGGGCCGAACACCGCCACGTAGGCGTCGTTGATGGCCTGGCCCATCTCCTCCCCGCCCACAGCCCGTCCCACGGCGGAGAAGGCGGCGGCGAAGTCGGTCTCATTGCTGAGAAGCGCCCGGGCGCGGCGGCTGTATTGCTCCGCCACATCGGGAAAGGCCACCTTGACGCCTACCAACACGGCGAACAGCAGGGCACTGGCCAATAGCTGGCGCATCCAGCGGCTATTCTGCCGGGGCTCTTCCTCCCGCTTGCCCTGGGAATGGCGGCTGGCCTCGAACTGCTGGCGAAAGGTGACGTGGTCACGCTCCACCCGGCGGCCGGCGGTGTGATAATCGGACATGGCGATTCCTCCTTTGTCACACAGGGTATGCCGGCGGCAGAGCATTTAGAAGGGGGAATTACCACTTGACAGCGCGGGATAAAGTCACTATAATGGAACGGCTGACGGGGTGTAGCGCAGCTGGTAGCGCGCTTGGTTCGGGACCAAGAGGCCGCGGGTTCAAGTCCCGCCACTCCGACCAATGACTCTGATTTTGATACAAAATCAGAGTCATTTTTTGCTTTAAAAGTCCAGAACTGTATGATACAATCAACTCGGTAAAACAGCATCCATAGAGGTGACGGACATGAAAAACAGAAAGGCCCCTGACCCGAACGTGATCCATCCGATTGCGGGATATGAGAAAGAAATCTATGTTAAGCCGACGGTTACGAATCCCAATATCATTGTGGGTGATTTTACCTATATCGCAGATTTAGAGTTTGAGAGTCATGTCACGCACTTTTATCCCTGGAGCAGAGACAAGCTGATTATCGGAAAATTCTGTCAGATAGCAAGCGGCGTTGAATTTGTGATGAACGACGCCAATCACCAGATGAACGCCGTATCTACCTTCCCGTTCTATACACTTGAGGGCTGGGAGATGGATGTGCCTGATGCAACGGATATGCCGTTCAAGGGCGACACCGTAATCGGCAATGATGTGTGGATTGGGCAAAATGCAGTAATCCTTCCGGGCGTTCACATCGGTGACGGCGCGATTATTGGCGCAAACAGCATCGTCGGCAGTGATGTTGATCCTTATACCATCGTTGTTGGAAATCCGGCAAAACCTTTAAGGAAACGCTTTGATGCTGAGCTGATCGAACTCTTGCTCCGTTTCAAATGGTGGGACAAGAGCGTAGACGAGATAAACGAATTGATCCCATTTCTGACCTGTAGCGAATTGGATAAAGTCAAGGATGAAATAAAGAAACGGACTGCGTGATAAATTCCCGTTTGTAGATGCACCCCACTTTACAAAGTTGCACCCCGGGAACGGGAAAAATGTACCGATCAGACGAGCGTTGTGGAGGAAAGCACGGTGAATGATTTTAACGAATATGTACGCGAGTGTTTATCCCCGGGCGGCCATATTGCCATAAAACCCATGATGGGTGGCTATCTTGTGTACCTTAACGGCAAGCTGATCGGAGACATTGGCGACAAAGAGCTGTTTTTAAAGAGAACGCCCACGTCGGACAGGCTTCTTTCCGACGCAGAACTGCGCTATCCTTACGAGGGCTCAAAGACGCTGATGCGCGTATTTGACCGATTTGAGGATGCGGGCTTGATTGTAGAATTGCTCTCGGGCATGTACGCAGAGCTGCCTGAAAGGAAACCCAAAAAAGCCAAGTGAAGGATTGCTGTCTTTTGAAAAGCGGCAATCCTGTTTTCATTGTATACGCAGGAAGTATATGGTATAGTGTGATAGTAATGACAAACGCGGGGCGGTACTGCGATTTTTCAATGTGGCGGCGCTGTAGGCGGCACTGCTATTTTAATCTTAGGAGGCATGGGCATGGCACTGGATACGCCTGTTACGCTGCGAAATAAGGTGATTTATTCCGTATTTGTGCGGAATTACAGTGAAAGCGGCACCTTTGACGGGGTGCGGCGGGATTTGGACCGCATTCGGGACCTGGGGGTGGACATCGTGTGGCTGATGCCCATTCACCCCATCGGCAAGGTACACCGCAAGGGCAGCCTGGGGTCCCCCTACGCCATCGCCGACTATCGGGCCGTAAACCCGGAGTACGGCACCATGGAGGACTTTATCGCCCTGGTGGACGCCATTCACCAAAGGGGCATGCAGTGCATCATTGACGTGGTGTACAACCACACCGCCCACGATTCGGTGCTTCGGGAGACCCACCCGGCGTGGTTTTTCCACCGTCCGGACGGCAGCTTCGGCAACCGCATCGGCGACTGGTGGGACGTGATCGACCTGGATTACCGCCAGGCGGCGCTGTGGGACTATCAGATCGAGACGCTGCGGTACTGGGCCCAGTATGTGGACGGCTTTCGCTGCGACGTGGCGCCGCTGCTGCCCATCGCCTTCTGGCAGCGGGCCAGGGCTGAGGTGGCCCAGGTGCGGCCCGGGTGCCTGTGGCTTGCCGAGTCCGGCGACCCGGAATTTGAGCGATACTGCCGCAGCGTGGGGGTGGAATTTGCCGACGACACGGCGCTGTACACCGCTTTTGACCTGTGCTATGACTATGACATTTACCCGGTATACCGGGACTGCGTCACCGGGCCGGGGACGGAGGAGGATTACGCCCGGGCCATCAACCGGCAGGAGGCTTTGTACCCTGCCAACTATGTAAAGGCCCGGTTTCTGGAAAACCACGACAAGCCAAGGGCGGCCTTTTTGCTGCCGGAGGGGCGGCTGCTGCGGAACTGGACGGCGCTGCAATACTTTCAGAAAGGGGCGGCCCTGGTGTACGCCGGACAGGAGGCGGGCTGCCGCCATCTCCCCTCCCTGTTTGACAGGGACACCGTGGCGTGGCAGGGAGAATATGACCTTGCGCCGCTGATGCGGCAGCTTTACGCCCTGAAGCAGCGTGATATCTTCGCCACGGGGCGGTATCACGCCGCGGCCCGGCCACGGGATTTCATGGTGTGTACCTACACCCGGGAGGGCGGCTCGACGGCGGAAATAGCGGGCGTTTTCAGCCTGCGGGGCCAGGCGGGCGCCGTGGATGTGGGTAGCCTGGGCGTGGCCGACGGCTGCTACCGGGAGCTGCTCTCCGGCGAGACGGCGGACGTGGTACTGGGGTACGTCTCCTGCCGGGGCGAGCCCATGATACTGGCAAAACCATAAGGTATGGCGGCGCGGCGACGGCTGCGCCGTTTTCCTTTGGGGAATCCTTTGGGGAATGACGAAAACGCCTTGCATTTTGGTGCAAATTCCGATATACTAAATTGATTTTATATGCGCGCTATGGCGCAGACGGAGGAAAACCGCTTTGTCCACCATCATTACTGCCATCGATCCCCACTCCCCGGCGGAGCGCGCCGGCATCCGGGTCGGCGAACGGCTCACGTCTATCAACGGTCATACGGTGGTAGACGTGCTGGATTACCGATTCTACGGCTACGACGCGGAATGCGACGTGGTTTTGGAGGAGAAGGGCCAGACACGACAAGTACATATTCGCAAGGCGGAGGGGCGCGACCTGGGGCTGAACTTCGAGACGTATCTCATGGACACCATGCACCGGTGCGCCAACCACTGCGTGTTCTGCTTCGTGGACCAGATGCCCCCCGGGATGCGGGAGAGCCTGTACGTGAAGGACGACGACGAGCGGCTGTCCTTCCTGCTGGGGAACTACACCACGCTGACCAATTTAAGTGAGCGGGAGGCCCAGCGGATCATCGACCTGCACATCTCCCCCATCAACGTGTCGGTACACACCACCAACCCCCGGCTTCGCTGTACCATGCTGGGCAACAAGCAGGCCCACGTGTCGCTGGACTACATGCGGCGCTTCGGCGCGGCGGGCATACAGATGAACGGCCAGATCGTGGTCTGTCCGGGGTGGAACGACGGCGACGAGCTGCGGCGCACCATGGCCGACCTGATGGAAATTGGCTTTTACAGCTGCTCGGTGGTGCCGGTGGGCATCACGAAGCATCGCCATGGACTTGCCAAGCTGTCCCCTGTGACAAGGGACACCGCCCGGGAAATCATCGCCATCGCCGACGAGTTTGGCGCAAAGTGCCTGCAGGAAAAAGGCACACGGATGTTCTTCTGCGCCGACGAGCTGTATCTCAAGGGGGAGCTGCCCCTGCCGGAGGACGACTACTACGAGGAGTACCGGCAGCTGGAAAACGGTGTGGGGCTGCTGCGGTCGCTGGAGCAGGAGTTTATGGCGGCGCTGCGGTTTGCCGACGCGCCGGCCTCCCCTGCCCCCTTTACCATTGCCACCGGCGTGGCGGCGGCGCCGTTTCTGGCGGCGCTGCTGCAGCGGGCCCAGGCGCGGTTCCCCGCCATTCAGGGCAAGGTGGTGGCGGTGGAGAACGATTTCTTCGGCCACACCATCGACGTGGCGGGGCTGCTGACGGGGCAGGATATCGCCGCGCAGCTAAAGGGCAACATGCTGGGGCGGCGGCTGCTGATCCCGCTGCACATGCTGCGCCACGGCGAGACCGTATTTTTGGATGATTACACCACCGAGCGTTTGGGGCGAGAATTGGATGCCACGGTGCAGGTGGTGGGGCTGGACGGCGGAGATCTGCTGGACGCCATGACAGAAAGTGAGTGATACCATGTCAAAACCTATGATTGCCATTGTGGGCCGGCCCAACGTGGGCAAGTCCATGCTGTTCAACAAGCTGATCGGCCAGCGGCTCAGCATCGTGGAGGACACCCCCGGCGTGACCCGGGACCGTATCTACGGCGAGAGCGAGTGGTGCGGCCGGAAATTCACGCTGGTGGACACCGGCGGCATCGAGCCCAACACCGACAACCAGATTCTGGCCTTTATGCGGGAGCAGGCACAAATCGCCATCGACAACGCCACGGTGATCGTGTTCGTCACCGACATCAAAACCGGCATGACCGCCTCCGACCAGGAGGTGGCCAATATGCTGCAGCGCTCCGGCAAACCCATCGTACTGGCGGTGAACAAGGTGGACGGCACCGGCACCGTGGACCCGGAGATCTACGAGTTTTACAACCTGGGCCTGGGTGACCCCATTGCCGTGTCTGCCGTTCACGGCCACGGCACCGGCGATCTGCTGGACGCCTGTTTGCAATACTTCCCTCCCGAGGACGAGGGAGAGGACGAGTCCGACGTGATACAGGTGGCCATCATCGGCAAGCCCAACGTGGGCAAGTCCAGCCTGACCAACCGGATTTTGGGGCAGGAGCGGGTGATCGTCAGCAACGTGGCGGGCACCACCCGGGACGCCATCGACAGCTATTTCGAGAACAATTTCGGCAAATACAACTTCATCGACACCGCCGGTATGCGGAAAAAGTCACGGGTGGAGGACAACATCGAGAAATACTCCGTGCTGCGGGCCACCATGGCCATCGAGCGCAGCGACGTGTGCCTTATCCTCATCGACGCCCAGGAGGGCGTGACGGAGCAGGACACCAAGGTGGCGGGGCTGGCCCACGAGGCGGGCAAGGCCTGCATCATCGTGGTGAACAAGTGGGACCTGGTGGAAAAGGACGACAAGACCATGGACCGCATGCGGGAGGATATCCGCCGGGATTTGAGCTTTATGACCTACGCCCCCATCCTCTTCATCTCCGCCGCCACGGGCCAGCGGGTGAACCGGCTGTTTGAGCTGATCAACTACGTCAACGACCAGTCCGCCACCCGCATCACCACCGGCATGCTCAACTCCGTGCTGGCGGACGCCCAGACACGGGTGCAGCCCCCTACCGACAAGGGCAGGCGGCTGAAAATCTACTACATGACCCAGGTGGGCGTGAAGCCGCCTCACTTTGTGGTGTTCTGCAACGACAAGCAGCTTTTCCACTTCTCCTACAAGCGCTATCTGGAAAACCAGATCCGCGGCGTATTCGGCCTGGAGGGTACGCCCATCATTATGAGCATCCGTCAAAAGGGCGAGGAGGAATAAACCATGTTTCGGGTATTCGTCACCTGTGTGATCGTGCTGGTGTCCTATCTGCTGGGCTGCATCAACGGCTCTGTGATGACCTCTCACTTTATCATCAAGGATGACGTGCGCAAGCACGGCAGCGGAAACGCCGGCCTTACCAACTTTTACCACACCTACGGCGCCAAATACGCGCTGATGGTCATCGGCCTGGACATGGGCAAGACGGTGGTGGCCTGCCTCATCGGCGGCTTCATGTTCTCCCATCTCTTTGGGGACTGGACGCTGGGGGTGCTGCTGGGTGGCCTGGGCTGCGAGCTGGGCCACGTGTTCCCGGTGTTTTTCGGCTTCAAGGGCGGCAAGGGCATTTTGTCCGGCAGTATGCTGGCCATCCTGCTGGGCTGGAAGGTGGCCCTGGTGGCCTGGGGCGTGTTCATACTGCTGTGGGGGCTGACACGGTACGTGTCTTTGGGCTCTCTGGCAGCGGCGGTGAGCCTGCCCATTACGGTGTATTTCTTCCTGGGGCACAACTGGGTGTATACGGGTCTGGCGCTGTTTATGGCGGCGCTGGTGGTATACTGCCACCGGGAGAACATCGTGCGGCTGCTCCACGGCACGGAAAATAAGTTCAAGTGGCACGTCAACCCCATCACACCGGAGGAGAAGAAAGACGAGGCATAAGCTATGAAAAAAATGAGTCAGGTACGGCAGGTGGTGTTCCCGGTGCTGTCCGCCCTGATCTGGGGCACGGCCTTTGTAGCCCAGGACGTGGTGGCCGACAAGATGGACGCCTTCACCTTCAACGCCCTGCGCAGCGCGGTGGCGGTGGCGGTGCTGCTGGTCATCATCCGGATTTTTGACCGCTTCAGCAAGGACAAGCCCCAGCGCACCGAGGCGGAAAAGAAATACGACCGCAGGCAGCTTTTGTGGGGCGGCCTGTGGTGCGGTCTGGCGCTGTGCGTCGCCTCCAACTTCCAGCAGGCGGGCATCGGCGCCGGTACCGACGCGGGCAAGGCCGGGTTTATCACGGCGCTGTACGTGGTGCTGGTGCCGGTTTTCGGGCTGTTCTTCAAGCGGAAGGTAAGCCTGCCGGTGTGGATCGCGGTGGGACTGTCGGTGCTGGCGCTGTATCTGCTGTGTATCAAGGGTGACTTTACCCTGGCCCCGGGCGACCTGCTGATCCTCTGCTGCGCGGTGGTGTTTGCCGCCCACATTCTCATCATCGACCACTTCACCGCCACGGTGGACGGCGTCAAGCTCTGCTGCGCCCAGTTCTTTGTGTGCGGCGTGCTGTCCGCCATCGGCATGGTGTTTTTCAGCCATCCCGACTGGGGCGCCATTTGGGAAAGCGCCCTGCCCATTCTCTACGTGGGCATTTTCTCCAGCGGCGTGGCCTACTCCCTGCAAATACTGGCCCAGAAGGACGCCAATCCCACGGTGATCACCATTCTGCTGAGCCTGGAAAGCGTGGTCGCCGTGATTGCCGGGGCGCTGATCCTCCACCAACGGATGACGGCCCGGGAATATCTGGGATGCGTCATCATGTTCATCGCGGTGATTCTGGCCCAGTTGGAGTTCCCCATTAAGAAGAAAAACGCGGAAAATGTGTGATTTTTGCATAGAAAAACCGGCCCGACGGGCCGGTTTTTCAGATTGTCAAAAAAACATCGCAGATTTCGCGCCCGCAGGCGCGAACCATTGAAATCCGAAAAAACTGACGGCGTGTACGTCAGTTTTTTCACTTCTCAGGCTACGAAGTGTGCGAATAGTGCGCCGGAGGCGTACTATTCGCGCGCGCAGTAGACTGCAATCCCATTGTCAAAAAACGGCATAGCCGTTTTTTGACAGGCGAAGCCTTAGAACAGGCTGACCTGGGAGGTGTCCGCCATACCGGCGAAGGCGCCCAGATTTTTCAACTGCTCGATATGGGTCTTGGACAGCTTGTTGCAGCAGGTGGAGAACTCCTCGATGGAGATGAAGGTCTTCCCTTCCCGCTTGGCCACCGTGTCCAGCGCCGCCGCCTCGCCCAGACCGTGGACGGTGACGAAGGGCGGCAGGAGGCCGTTTTCGGTGATTTTGAACATGGTGGCGTCGGAGTGCATGATGTCGATGGTGTCAAAGTGGAAGCCCCGGAGATAGAACTCGTAGCACACCTCCAGCGTCACCATCAGGTTCTGCTCCACGTCGGTGGCGTCCTTGTTGTTCTCGATCTCCTTGATTTTCCGCTTCACCGCGTCGAGACCTGCGCAGCAATATTCGGCGTCGAAGGCCTTGGCGCGGATGGAGAAGAACACGGCGTAGAACGCCAGGGGGCGATGGACCTTGAACCAGGCGATGCGGAAAGCCATCATCACGTAGGCCACGGCGTGGGCCTTGGGGAACAGGTAGCCGATTTTGGCCAGGGAGCCGATGTACCAGTCGGGCACGTTGTGCTCCCGCATGGCCTCCTCCCAGCCGTCCTGGAAGCCGCCCTTTTTCACCTTGCCCTTGCGGACGGCCTCCATGATTTTGAAGGACATCTTGGGGTCAAGGCCCATGGAGATAAGATAGAGCATAATGTCGTCACGGCAGCCCACCGTCTCCAGAACGGAGGCGGTGCCGCTGACGATCAGCTCCCGGGCGTTGCCCATCCACACGTCGGTGCCGTGGCTGAAGCCGGACAGGCGGACAAGGGTATTGAAATTGGTGGGCTTGGTGTCCATCAGCATGCCGCGGGTGAAGCGGGTGTTGAACTCCGGGATGGCCACTGCGCCGGTCTCCCCCAAAATCTCGTCATGCTCATAGCCCAGGACCTTGGAGGAGGTGAAGATGCTCATGGTGTCCGCATCGTCCAGAGGGATGGTGCGGGCGTTGACGCCGGTGTACTCCTCCAGATACTTGATCATGGTGGGGTCATCGTGGCCCAGCATGTCCAGCTTTAGGAGGTTGTCCTCCATGCAGTGGTATTCAAAATGGGTGGTACACTGGTCGGACTTGGGGTCGTCGGCAGGGTGCTGCACGGCGGTGAAATCCTCCACGTCCATATCGTCGGGGACTACCACCAGGCCGCCGGGGTGCTGGCCCGTGGTACGGCGGACGCCCACGCAGCCGGTGGCCAGCCGCTTCAGCTCCGCGTTGCCGAATTCCAGACCCCGCTCCTCCTTATACTTCAGCACGTAGCCGATGGCGGTTTTATCCGCCAGGGTGCCGATGGTGCCGGCGCGAAACACCTGGGTCTCGCCGAACATCTCGATGGCGTGGCGGTGGGCCCGGGACTGGTATTCGCCGGAGAAATTCAGGTCGATATCCGGCACCTTGCCGCCGCCGTAGCCCAGGAAGGTTTCAAAGGGGATGTCAAAGCCGTCCTTCACCAGCTTGGTGCCGCACTGGGGGCAGTTCTTGTCCGGCATGTCGGCGCCGCAGCCGTACTGGGGGTCGTGGTTGAACTCAACGTAGCGGCACTGGGGGCAGCGGTAGTGGGCAGGCAGGGAGTTGACCTCCGTGATGCCCGACATATAGGCCACCAGCGACGAGCCCACGCTGCCTCGGGAGCCCACCAGATAGCCGTTTTCCAGGCTGCGCTGCACCAGCTTCTGGGCGGACATGTACACCACGTCGTATTTGCCCAGGATGCTTTTCAGCTCCACGTTAAGCCGGTCGATAATGAGCTGGGGCGGGTTTTCGCCGTACAGCTCGTGGCACTTGTCCCACACACGCTGGTTCAGCTCCTGCTCGGAGTTTTCCAGCCGGGGCGGGAACAGGGTGCCGGCGGGCAGCAGCTCTATCTCCTCTATCTGGTCGGCGATGTTCCGGGGGTTGTCGATGACCACTTCATGGGCCTTTTGCTCGCCCAGGTAGGAAAATTCCTCCATCATTTCGGCGGTGGTCTTGAAATAGATGGGCAGGCTCTCGTCGGCGTCGTCGAACTTCTTGCTGGCCAGCAGGATATGACGGTAGATCTCGTCCTCCGGCTCCTGGAAATGGACGTCGCCGGTGGCGCAGACGGGCTTGCCCAGCTCCTCGCCCAGGCGGACGATGAGGCGGTTATTCTCCCGCAGGGCCTCCACGTCGGGCACGTCGCCGTGGCGCACCATGAACATATTGTTGCACACCGGCTGAATCTCAAGATAGTCGTAGAAGGAGGCGATGCGCTTGAGCTCATCCCAGTCCTTATGGTCGGCAATAGCCCTGTAAAGCTCTCCCGCTTCACAGGCAGAACCGATGATAAGGCCCTCCCGGTGGGCGATCAGCTCCGTCTTGGGGATGATGGGCACACGGCGGAAGTACTTCAGGTTGGAGGCGGTGACAAGCTGATAGAGATGCTTGAGGCCCAGCTTGTTCTTGGCCAGGATGATGATGTGCTTGGGGAAACGGTGGGTCTTGCTGCCCTGGGGACGCAGGGCCAGCATCTTTTCGTTGATCTGCTGCAGATGGTCGATGCCCAGCTCGTCACGCATCCGCTGGAAAAAGGGTATCAGCATATAGCCCACCATGCCGGCGTCATCGCTGGCCCGATGGTGGTTGAAGGCGGGCAGGTCCAGATGCTCCGCCACAATGTCCAGCTTGTACTTGCTCAGCTCCGGCAGCAGATTCTGGGCCAGAATGAGGGAGTCCACATAGGTGGGGTGGAACTCGAGCCCCGCCTCGCGGCAGCCGGCCCGGATGAAGCCGATGTCGAACTCCGCGTTGTGGGCCGCCAGAGGACGGCCCGCCACGAAGTCCAGGAAGCTGCGGAGAGCCTCGGCGGGCTGAGGGGCGTCGGAGAGCATGGCGTCGGTGATGCCGGTAAGGCCGATGATCTCCGGCGTCAGGCGGCGGCCGGGATTCACAAAGGTCTGGAAGCGGTCGGTGATCTCCCCGTTTTTCAGCACCACGGCGCCGATCTCGGTGATGGCCTCGGTGGTCACGTCCAGGCCGGTGGTCTCAATGTCGAAGCAGACGATTTCATCCTCAAAAGGCTGGTCCTGGGTGCCGTGGACCACGATTCTGTCGTCCAGATTGTTGACGAAGTAGCCCTCGATGCCGTAAAGTATTTTTATTTTACCCTTGGCGGTATGCCAGGCATCCGGGAAGGATTGGCACACGCCGTGGTCGGTGATGGCGATGGCGGGATGGCCCCAGGAAATGGCCTGCTTGATGACGCTGGCGGTGTTGGTGAGGGCGTCCATATTGCTCATATGGGTGTGGAGATGCAGCTCTACCCGTTTCTCCGGATAGTCGTCCTTCCGGGCCTCGTGGGTGATTTTCATGATATTCTGGGGACGTAGCTGCACGTCCTTGCCGTCACGGCTCAGCTCCAGATAGCCCTGTACGCGAATCCACATGCCCACGGAAAGGGCGCTGCCCAGGGCCTGGGCCTCCTTCTCCTGGGTATAGAGCCGGGCGGAGACAGAGCCGTGGTAGTCGGTCATGTCGAAGGTGAGGCACCACAGCCCGGGGCGGCGGGTTTCATAGCTCTCCACGGCGAAGACCTTGCCCTCCACCACGATGCCGCCCACCTTCAGATTATCGCCCTCCATGGGCACCGCCTTGGCCTTGATCTCCTTGCCCATGATGATATCGCCGCCCTTGGCGGCCTTCTCCTGGGCGGCGGTGCGGAAATTCAGGCGAAGCTGCTTTATCTGGTAGTGGTCCATCAGCAGGTGGCGGATGGTGGACTGGGCGGCCTCGGGGATATCCTCTCCGGCGGCAATCTCCAGCTCCATGGTGCGGCTCTCGGCGTCAATGACGCCGCCTGTCACCCGGGCGTCGTGGAGCAGAAGCCGCACCTCCCGGGGCGGCACAAAGCTCTCGAAGAATGTAAAAAACGGTTTACTATCGCACATATTTCTTTCCGTCTTTCTGTGGTTTACAGCTTGTCAATCTCCTCCATGAGGGCGTCTACAAGCTTGTCCTGCGGCACTTTGTAAAGGATTTCGCCTTTACGGAATACCAGGCCCTCGCCGTCGCCGCCGGCGATGCCCACGTCGGCGCCCCGGGCCTCGCCGGGGCCGTTGACCACGCAGCCCATGACGGCTACGGTGATATTCTTGCGGCAGTTTTGCAGCCGCCGCTCCACCTCGTTGGCAATGGGTATCATATCATACTTGGTGCGGCCGCAGGTGGGACAGGCGATAAGGTTGGGGCCCATCTGCCGCACGCCGGCGGCGGAGAGGATACGCTTGGCGGCATAGACCTCCTCCACCGGGTCGGCGGTAAGGCTGACGCGGATGGTGTCGCCGATGCCCCGGCACAGCAGGCCCCCGATGCCGATGGCGGACTTGATGACGCCCATGGAGGGGGTGCCTGCCTCGGTGACGCCCAGGTGGAGGGGATAGTCCGTCTGGTTGGCAAGCATGGTATAGGCCGCCATGTTCACCGCCACGTTGCTGCACTTGACGGAGATACAGATATCGTCAAAATCGGCGTCGTTCAAGAGCTGTACATGGTGCAGGGCGCTGTCCACCAGCGCCTGGGCGGTGACACCGCCGTACTTTTGCAGCAAATCCTTTTCCAGCGAGCCGCCGTTGACGCCGATGCGGATGGGGATATGGCGCTGACGGCACGCATCCGCCACGGCGCGGACCCGGTCCTGCCCGCCGATGTTGCCGGGGTTGATGCGGATTTTATCCACTCCCTGCCGGGCACATTCCAGAGCCAGGCGATAGTCGAAATGGATGTCGGCCACCAGGGGAATATGGATCTCCCGGCGGATGGCGCCGATGGACCGGGCGGCCTCCATGGTGGGCACCGCCACACGGATGATCTCGCAGCCCGCGTCCTCCAGGGCGTGGATCTGGGTCACGGTGGCGGCCACGTCCTCCGTCTTGGTATTGCACATGGACTGGATGGCCACCGGGGCGCCGCCGCCCACGGGCACACCGCCCACCAGAATTTGCTTGCTCATATCCTTTTACCTCTGAAACAGCTTCCACACGTCGCTGAACGTCACCAGCGCCATCAGCAAAAGCATCAGCGCCAGGCCGCCCAGGTGAATATAATTCTCGAACTTTTCCGGCACCTGGCGGCGGAAAAGGGCCATGGAAACGGCATTTATCACCAAAAACAGCACCTTGCCGCCGTCCAGGCCGGGGATGGGCAGCATGTTCATCACTGCCAGGTTCACCGCCAGCAGCGCGCCGATATAGACGATGTTTTGCATGGCCTCGGCGGTGGAGGCGGACTGCTTGCCCACCTCGGTCATAGTGTTGACGATGCCCACGGGGCCGCTCATGTCCCGGACGCTGGCCTGGCCGGTGACCATCATCTTCAGCGAAAGCCGCACCATGCGGGCAAAGTCGATGGCATTATGCCAGCTGTAGGCCACCCGGGCGCCGAAGTTGGCGGGCTCGGCGCCGAAATGGAGGCCGAAGCCGGTATAGGGGTTGCCGTTCTGATCCAGATACTCCCGGCGCTCCATGGGGAAGTCCCGGAGGGTGATGCGCCGGCCGTCCCGGTCCAGCACCAGGTCAAAGGTGCCGTCGGTATTCATGCCCAGCAACAGGCTCACGTCGCTGTACACGTAGACCCGCTCGCCGTCGATGGCCAGGATGCGGTCGCCCACCTGGAGGCCCCCCGCCTGCTCCAGGGGGCAGCCGGGGGCAAAGGCCACGATGCGGGAGGTGTAAAAACCCTGGGCCCCGGCGTAGAGCAGCAGAATCATCAAAAAGCCGGCGATGAAGTTGGTGGCGGAGCCCGCCACGAACACCAGCAGCTTGGCCCAGAAGCCCTTATTATTCAGCGCCCGGGGATCGTCGGAATTCTCCTCCTCCCCTTCCATGGCGCAGTAGCCGCCGGCGGGAATGAGGCGCAGGGAGTACAGCGTCTCCCCTTTCTGCTTTTGAAAAATAGCGGGTCCCATACCGATGGAATACTCATTGACCCGCACGCCGCAGGCCTTGGCCGCCGTAAAGTGGCCCAACTCATGGATGGCCACCAGAAAGCCGAAAAGAAAAATGGCGGCCAGAATATATACGATAGTCATAGCTTCCGTCCTTATTTAAGAATGGAGTACCGCTTGCCGGGCAAGACGGTCTGCTTCCAGTATATCCGCCAGGCTTGGCTGATATTTCACCGCCACGGCGTCAAGAGCCGACTCCACCCGGCGGTGGATATCGTTGAAGCCGATTTCGCCCCGGAGGAACTGCATCACCGCCTCCTCGTTGGCGCTGTTCATTATGGTGGTGGCGGTGCCGCCCTCCACAGCGCACTGCCGGGCGATTTTCAGGCAGCGGAAGGCCTCCTCGTCCGGCTTTTGAAACGTCAGGCTGCCGCATCGCAGCAGGTCCAGGGGCGGCTCCGGCGTGGGGGCCCGGTGGGGATAGGTGAAGGCGTAGCGGATGGGCAGCTTCATATCCGGCGTACCCAGCTGGGCAATCATGGCCCCGTCCACGTACTCCACCAGGGAGTGGACAATGCTCTGGCGGTGAATCACCGCGTCCACCTGCGCCAAAGGCAGGCGGTAGAGCCGCATGGCCTCGATAATCTCCAGGCCCTTATTCATCAAGGTGGCGCTGTCGATGGTGATTTTGGCGCCCATGGACCAGTTGGGGTGCTTCAGGGCATCCTGGGGCCTCATGGCCTCCAGTTCCTCATAGGTTTTGCCAAAGAAGGGGCCGCCGCTGCAGGTGAGGATGAGGCGGCGAATCTCCTTTTTGCTTTGGCAGCCCCGGAGGCTTTGGAAGATGGCGGAATGCTCGCTGTCCACGGGGATGATCTCCGCGCCGCAGCGGTCTGCCTCGTCCATCACCAGCTCGCCGGCGCACACCAGCGTCTCCTTGTTGGCCAGGGCGATGCGCTTGCCTTTGGCAATGGCCGCCAGGGTGGGCTGCAAGCCCACGCTGCCCACCACCGCTGTCACCACCGTGTCGGCTTCCTCCAGAGAGGCGGCCTTCACCAGACCCTCCATGCCCCAGGCGATCTCCACGTCCAGGCCGGAGAGACGACGGCCCAGCTCCCTGGCCGCCTCTTCCCGATAAAGCACAGCAAGGCGCGGCTGAAACTGCCGCACCTGCTGCTCCAGTAAGTCCACGTTTTCATTGGCCGTCAGGGCGGCCACCTGCAGGCCCAATTCCCGGGCCACCTGCAGCGTCTGCCGGCCGATGGAGCCGGTGGCGCCCAGCAGGGAGATGGTTTTCGTCATGATTTGCTCCTTAATAGAGGGGGATATAGCGCAGCAGCATCCAGATCGCCGGCGCGGCGAAAATCACGCTGTCAAACCGGTCCAGCACGCCGCCGTGGCCCGGCAGCAGGCGGCCGTAGTCCTTGATGCCGTACTCCCGCTTGATGCAGGAGAACACCAGGTCGCCCAGTTGGCCCATGACGGCGCCCACCAGGCCCAGCAGGATGCACCACAGGATATGAAGCTGCACCTCCGTCACCAGGAAGAACACGATGCGGAACAGCACCATGCCCACCATGCCGCCCACGATGCCGCCGAGAGCGCCCTCGCGGGTCTTGTTGGGGCTGACGCGGGGGGCCAGCTTGTGCTTGCCCATGGCCATGCCGGTGAAGAGGGCCATGGTGTCGGAGGAGAAGGCGGCCACCAGGGGAATCAGCACCATGCCGGCGCCGTAGTCCAGCAGCCGCAGCCGCAGCAGGCAGCCCAGGGCCAGGGGGATGGCCACGCCGGCCATCAGAACGACGCACACGTCAAAGAAGCGCAGGGCGTCCTTTTTGCCGTGCTCCACCACCAGCGCCGCAAACAGCAGCACCAGAAAGGCGGCGAACAGCCAGGGCATCAGCACCATGGCGGTGTCGCTATGGGTGGACCAATAAGGCGAAAAGGTGACCAAAACGCCCAAAATAGCGGCGATGCCGAACCAGCGGGAGGCGATGGGCTTGGCGCAGGCGGCGGAGAGCAACTCATGGGCCGCTATCACGCACAGCGCACAGAGCAGGGCGCCGGTGGCCCAGTGGGGCAGCCAGCACAGGATAAACAGCAGCGCGGGGATGCCCACCACCGCCACAAGTATTCTCTGTAACATCGTTACTCTCCCCTTACTTCACGCCGCCGAACCGGCGGTCGCGGGATTGATAGGCAATGATGGCCTTATCCAATGCGGCCTCGTCGAAATCGGGCCACAGCGTGTCGCAGAAATAAAACTCGCTGTACGCCGCCTGCCACAGCAGGAAGTTGCTGATGCGCTGCTCGCCGCCGGGCCGGATCAGCAAATCCGGATCGGGGATGGCGGCGCTGTACAGGTGGCGCTGCAAATTCTCCTCGGTGAAGCCCTCCCCTGCCTCGGCAATGGCCCGGGCGGCGTGGAGAATCTCATCCCGCCCGCCGTAATTGAGGCAGATATTGGCCTGGTAGGGGCTGTCCAGCTCCCGGGAGATGGCCTCCGCCTTGTCAATCAGCGCCCGCAGCGGGGCGGGGATGGCGGAGAGGTCACCCAGGAAGCACAGCTTGATATTCTCCCGGGCCATGGAGTCGATGGCCTCGTGGAGATAGCGCTCCAGAAGGCCCATGATGGTGTCCACTTCCTCCTTGGGGCGGCGCCAGTTCTCCGTGGAGAAGGCATAGACCGTCAGATACGGCACGCCCAGGCGCTTGCAGTATTTGGCCACCTTGCGGAAGGTCTCCGCGCCTACCTTATGGCCGGCAGTACGAGGAAGACCGCGCTTCTTCGCCCAACGACCGTTGCCGTCCATAATGATAGCGATATGGCGGGGAAGGCGGCTCATGTCCACCTGCCCCGCCGTTTGATATGGTTGCTCGCGCTGGGCCATCAGACGCTCAGCAGCTCCTTTTCCTTGTTCTCCAGCAGCTTATCCAGCTCCTTGCAGCTGTCGTCGGTCAGCTTCTGCATGTCCTTTTCCACCATCTTCATCTCGTCCTCGGTGATCTCGGCGTTCTTCTGCTGCTTCTTGAAGGTGTCGATGGCGTCGCGGCGGATGTTGCGCACGGCCACCTTGCCGTTCTCGGCATACTTGTGAATCTGCTTGACCAGCTCCTTGCGGCGCTCCTCCGTCAGTTGGGGGAAGCCCAGGCGGATGCTCTTGCCGTCATTCTGGGGGTTGATGCCCAGGTCGGACTCCTGGATGGCCTTCTCAATGCCCTTGAGGGCGCCGCCGTCCCAGGGGGTAATCACCAGGGTGCGGGGGTCGGGGGAGGCGATGGAGGCCAACTGGTTGATGGGGGTGGGGGTGCCGTAGTAGTCCACGCTGATGCGGTTGAGCACGGAGGCGTTGGCCCGACCGGCGCGCACGGCGGCGAAGTCGCTGGCCACGGACTCGATGCTCTTCTTCATCTTCTCTTCAAATACTTTGTACTCGTCCTTCAACATAACTGACATCTCCTTTTATTCGGTGGTGTGTTTCTCTCAATGTTCGCCTACGATGGTGCCGATCTTCTCGCCCCGCAGCACACGGAGAATGTTCTCCGGGTCCTTCAGCGCAAAGACCAGAACGGGAATATGATTGTCCATGGAAAGGCTGGTGGCGGTGGTGTCCATCACCTGCAGGTGACGGGCCAATACGTCCTCATAGGTAATGCTGTCAAACTTGACGGCAGCGGCGTTCTTGGCCGGGTCGCTGTCGTAGACGCCGTCGATATTCTTGGCCAGCAGAATCACGTCGGCTCCGATCTCCGCCGCACGGAGGACAGCCGCCGTATCCGTGGAGAAGAAGGGGCTGCCGATGCCGCAGCCGAAGATGACCACCCGGCCCTTTTCCAGGTGGCGGATGGCGCGGGCACGGACATAGGGCTCCGCCACGGCGCGAATCTCCAGAGCGGTCTGAACCCGGACGTCCACGCCCTTCTGCTCCAGCACGTCGGCCATGGCCATGCAGTTCATGGCGGTGGCCAGCATGCCCATATGGTCGGCACGGGTGCGCTCCATGTAGCCCTCGCCGTTCTTGACGCCGCGCCAGAAGTTGCCGCCGCCGATGACGATGCCCACCTGCACGCCCATGTTGACGCACTCTTTTATCACGTCGGCCACACGGCCCATCACCTGGAAGTCCAGGCCGAAGTGCTTGTCGCCGGCCAGCGCCTCGCCGCTGATTTTCAAAAGTACACGCTTGTATTTCGGTTTGTCCATGGCAAAATTACCCCCTCGTTGTCTACCCTATTCTACAATAATTCTCCCCCTTTGTATAGCCCAAAATCACAAAATCCCAGAATTATTTTTGCCTGGGGACACCATCTGTGGTATACTGTCCAAAAGAAAGGAGGCGGCGCGGATGGAGATTCTCTACGAGGACGGGCGGGTCATCGCCGTGGTGAAGCCGGCGGGGGTACTGTCCGACCAGGTGCCGGCGCTGCTGCGGCAGCAGACGGGCACGGACTGCTTTCGCACCGTGCACCGGCTGGACGGCCAGGTGGGCGGCGTGATGGTGCTGGCACGCAGCGCAAAGGCCGCCTCGCTGCTGGGGGAACAGATACGCCGCAGAGCCGTGGAAAAGGAATATTTGGCGGTGGTGGAGGGCGAGCCGCCCGCCGAGGGCCGTCTCACCGACCTGCTGGGCCGGGACAGCGCCCGGCGCGTCACCTACGTCTCCCCCACCCCCGGCAAGGACGTGCGGGAGGCGGCGCTGACCTACTTCGTTTTGGCGCGGTGTAATGGGTTTTCCCTTGTCAGCATTTCCCTGGAGACGGGCCGCACCCATCAGATTCGGGTACAGTTCGCCTCCCGGGGCTGGCCGGTATGGGGCGACGGCAAATACGGCACGGCAAGGCCCGAGGGCACCATCGCCTTATGGTGCCGCCGCATGGCCTTCGCCCATCCCCAAAGCGGGGAGCGAATCGCGGTTTCCGCCCTGCCCCAGGGGACGCCGTGGGGCCTGTTTTCCGACGCTATGGCGCTTTTGCAGGCAGAATAAAACAGCGGCACCCGGCAGTGATGGCTGCCGGGTGCGTTTTCATTTCCGGATAAACTGCCGGTCCGGGTCCTCGCCCTCATTTTCCCGGGCAATAAAGCGCTCTACCTGCATGTGGAGGTCGTATTTCTCCCGCAGCGCGGCGATTTGGCCCATGACGGGCGAGGCGTGATGGGCGTCCAGGGCAGCATGGTCCCGCCAGCGGTCAATGAGCAGCACTGTGTCGGGCCGGGTGGCGGGATAGTAGTAGTCGTAGCCCATGTTGCCCTCCCGGCTGCGGATGGCGTTTGCCAGGCCGGAGGACTCCATTTCCTCCGCGAAGCGGCGGGCGCCGTCCCCTTTTCCGGTATAGAACAGATGAATGACAATCATTTTTCTTCCTCCTGGCGGCTGAAGCGCCACAGCATGAAATACACCGCAAACACGTACGCCACCGACAGCAGGATATTGGGCACCATCATCCCCCGCAGCACCACCATAAGCGCTACGAACACCGCCGTCATGGTCAAAAAGAACCGCATATACCGGGGTGTGATTTTCATGCGGGGCTTGGCGAACCGCTGCAGCGCCAGCAGGCAGCCGAAATACAGCGCAAAGGCCGCAATGAGAAACAGCGTCTTTGGCAGCAGCGCCACCGCCTCATCCCGCATGAATTCCAGGGCCGTGGTCATCAGATTCAGGGCAAAAATCAGAAAAATGTGGACGAACATATAGCGGATGCCGGTGGTGCGCAGCTCACGGTCGATGATCTTATCATAGAGCAGCTCGTAGCACAGGAACAGCCCCACCACGATGAGGAAGCTCATGCCGGAGAAATAGACGGAGCGCCAGGTGAAATCCCCCTCGAAATAGGAGGCAATGGCGATGATCATCTCACCGAAGGTGAACACCACGTACAGCATGGCCCGCTCGGAGAGATGGGCAAAGTCGATAAGCTCCGCCCGGCTCTCGTCTGCCAGGAGGCGGGTGAGCACCACGCCGAACACGATGGGCACGGCGGACAGGGCCAGGCCCGTGCGGTGATACACCGGAATCACCAGCAGCACCAGCACCGCCTGGCCGAAGAGGACGATCATCATGTTGCGGATGGAGCGTACCTCGTGGGCCGCGCCTTGGTGGTGCCGCAGCTCGATGGCGTACTGCACGCCGATATTCAGCAGAATCAGCGCCCAGGCTAAGTGATACTGTGTGTGGAAGGTCTCCCAGTGGAGGCGGGTGCCCTCGCCGATGTAGTACAGGAGGTACATATTCAGCACCAGGGCGATATGATCCCGAAGGCCGTTGCGGCCGTGCATATTGATGTAAAAGGTGGAGAAGTTCCAGATCTGGATGATAGCCAGGCTGCACAGGATGTAGGCCAAAAAGGTGGTGGTGCTGACAAAGCCCCCCTCCACATGGTGGAGCAGGGAGTTGTTGCGGCCGATGATATAGACGAAAATCAGGTCATATATCAGCTCTAAATACTCTACTTTTTTCTCTTCTTTTTCCATAATGCGTTACCTAAACCGAATGAGAATCCTGCCTGCTGCAGGCTGACGCCCCCTCATCCGTCGGCTGCGCCGACACCTTCCCCCCAAGGGGAAGACTGACCACCTGGATGTGGGGGTTCTCCTGCGCTGCGTCCTCAAAGACACGCAAAAAGCCTGCGGCGAAGCCGGTATCCGGCCAGTTTTCCAGGCAGAGGGTCACATCCTCGCCCCGGGAGGTGAGGCAGTCGTAAAGGGCGTCCAGATTCCGTCCGTACCAGGCGGGGAACCGGAGCTGGTTGCAGAGATAATTGTGGAGTTGACTGGCGTTGCCGAATTGGTCGCCCCGCAGTATCAGCGTCATGGCGATACCTCCCCGTACAGCAGCGTAAAGCTGGCGTAATGATCCTCGGTGTAGTAAATCAGGCCGTCGCTGGAATAGACGATGCGCTTGGCGCCGCGGGATGAGGCCCCCAGGGTGTCGATGTCGCATTCGTAATAGGCGCGGCCCGGCGCCTCCGGCAGCAGCCCCTCGTAGTTGCCGAAGCGGTCGCCGCCGATGCAGCAGCCGGGGGCGTATGCCTCCACGGAGCCGCCGCTCCAGCCCAGGTCCCGGGCCTGGCGCTTGCTAATGTAGTTATGAGGCAGGGCGCCGTACAGATGGAGATACAGCGCCACGTCGTCCCGGCTGTCGTAGACGCCGTTTTCGTCTAGCTGGGGCGTATCCTCGGTTGGCGATTCCGTCGCCGTGTCCTCCGCCGTATCCACCAGTGGCAGGTCGGCAACAGGGGCATCCTCCCCTGCCGGAAAAGATGTGCCGCCGCAGGCCGCCAGAGACAGCAGCAAAACCGCCGCCAGCAGCAGGGCAAGGATTTTACGCATAAGCATCCCTCATTTCAAAAAGGGATTTTACCACAAATTGCCGCCGCAGGCAATAAAGAAAGCGGGCCGTAGCCCGCTTCAAGCTATCGACAAAGTGTCGACAGCTTGAAGCGCAAATGCAGGAGCATCCAAGATGCTCCTGCATTTGCATGGGTTTTACGTGAAGGGGGACTCCCGTCCCCCTT
>JAFPXK010000061.1 GCA_017412585.1 Oscillospiraceae bacterium | reverse complement strand
GGCCGATGCAGTACAGCACGGTGGTGCAGGACTCGAAGGCGGTGTCGTTATCGTCAAACTGGGGATCGAAGCGGCCCTCCGCGTTCTTGACGCTGAGGCAGCGGCGGAAGTGGATACCGGTGGCGCGGCCGTCCTCGGTGTCGATGGCGGTCTGGCCCCAGCCGGCGTGGATGGTGACGCCGTCGGCGCGGCACAGCTCCTGGTCCTCCTCGCCCATGGGCATATCCTCATACTGCTCCAGGCAGTAGAGCTGGACGCTCTCCGCGCCCTGGCGGATGGCGGTGCGGGCCACGTCGGCGCCGATGTTGCCGCCGCCGATGACCACCACGTTGCCGGAGAGGGGCTGGGCCTTGCCGGCGTTGACGGACTTGATGTAATCCACGCCGGGCATAACGTTGACAGCGTCATCACCGGGAACGTTCAGCTTGCCGCCGTACTGGAGGCCCACGGCTACGAAGAAGCCACGGAAGCCCTGGTCGCGGAGCTGCTGGATGGTGACATCCTTGCCCACCTCCACGCCGCAGCGGAACTCCACGCCCATCTCACGCAGCACGTCGATCTCGGCGTTGACAACGTCCTTTTCCAGGCGGAAGTTGGGGATGCCGGTGACCATCATGCCGCCGGGAACGGCGTCCTTTTCAAACACCACGGGGGAATAGCCCTCGATGGCCAGGAAGTAGGCGCAGCTCAGGCCGGCGGGGCCGGAGCCGATGATGGCGATCTTCTGGTCGAACTTCTCGCGGGTGGAGGAGTTCATGGGCGGGACGTAGCGGTGCTCCGCCTTCAGGTCCTGGGCGGCGATAAACTGCTTGATATCGTCGATGGCCAGGGCCTCGTCCACGGTGCCGCGGGTGCACTCGTCCTCGCAGTACTTGCGGCAGATGGCGCCGCAGACGGCGGGGAAGGGATTGTCCTTCTTGATGAGCTCCAGGGCCTCCCGGTACTTGCCCTCGCCGGCCAGCTTGATATAGCCCTGGATGCCGATGTGCAGGGGGCAGGCGGCCTTGCAGGGGGCGGTGCCGGTGGGCCAGGTCTGGATGACGCCGTTTTCGTTCTTATAGTTCCAGTTCCACTTGTCCTCGCCCCAGACGTTGTTGTCGGGCAGGGGCTGCTTGGGATATTCCACCTCGCCGTGGCTGGTGCACAGCTTCTGGCCCAGGCGGACGGCGCCGGCGGGACATACCTCCACGCACTTGCCGCAGGCTACGCAGTTCTCCGGCGTGACCTGGGCGGTGTAGGCGGAGCGGGACATATTGGGGGTGTTGAACAGCTGGGAGGTGCGCAGGGCGTTGCACACGCCCACGGCGCAGTTGCACAGGCCGAAGATCTTGTTCTCGCCGTCGATGTTGGTGATCTGGTGGACGTAGCCCTTCTCCTCCGCCTTGTGGAGGATCTCCATGGCCTCGTCGTAGGTGATGTCGTGGCCCATGCCGGTCTCACGGCAGTAGTCGGCAAAGTCGCCGACGCCGATGCACCAGTACTGCTCGATGTCGCCGGAGCCCTCGCCGCGGATGCGCTGCTGCTTGCGGCAGGAGCAGATGCCCACGCCGATGTGGCCCTCGTACTTCTTCAGCCAGTGGCTCAAATGCTCCACGGGCAGGGAGTCGCAGCTCGCGGGGATGGCCTGCTCCACGGGGATGACGTGCATGCCGATGCCGGCGCCGCCGGGAGGCACCATCTGGGTGATGCCCGCCAGGGGCAGGTAGGTCATGCGCTCAAAGAAGTCGGCCACCTGGGGGGTGACGGGGGAGATCTCCGGCCGCATGGTCATGATCTCGGCGCTGCCGGGCACGAACATATCCAGCACCCAGCGCTTCTCATGGTTGGGGTTCTTGCCGTCCAGATTTTCGAAATGCCACTCCACCAGACTGGCCTGGCACAGGGCCTCCAGCACCAGCGCCAGCCGGTCGTCCTCCCAGCCGGACAGGGCCTTGAGCTGGGCGAAGGTCTTGGGCTTGCGCTTGCCCATCTGCAGGGCCAGGTCCAGGCAGTCGTCGGCCACGGCCTTGCCGTAGCGGCGCTCGGCGTACTGGAGGCCGCAGTCGATGCCCCAATACTCGGGGGACTCGGTGGACATCTTCTCCAGGCCCAGGAGAATCTCCTTGCGGTCGGTGATGATCTTGCCTAATTTGAAAATTTTTTCGTCGCGGGTCATTTGGTGCTCTCCTTTCAAAATAGGGAAATTTGGCTCGGGAAAAAATTACTGCTCCGTGGGATAATCGGATTTGCCGGTGATCTTTTTCTTGAGAATCTTCATGCCGCGTTTCAGGGCGTAGGGGGCCACCACCTTCATCATCTCCTCGGCGGTGTGCATGTCGCTGGCGGCAGGCAAGTCACGGGTGAGGTGGATGGCGTCGAACTGGCAGCGGGTGGTGCACAGGCCGCAGCCGATGCACTGGTTCAAATCCACGGTGGTGGCGCCGCACTTGAGGCACCGCCCCGCCTCCCGCTTCACCTGCTCCTCGGTGAGAGGCAGGCGGAGGTCGTCGAAGGTGGCGGTGGCGTCGCCGGGGCGGAGGCCGGGCATCTGGCGCTGGGCGTTGTCGTAGCTCTCCACCAGGATGTCATCCCGGTCCAGCTCGATGAAGGTGCGCAGGTCGCGGCCGATGGTCAGGCTCTGGCCGGGGTGGACGTAGCGGTTGATGGACACGGCGGCCTCACGGCCGGCGGCGATGGCGTCGATGACGAACTTCTGGCCGGTGTACACGTCGCCGCCCACGAAGATGTCGGGCTCGGCGGTCTGGAGGGTGACGGGGTCGGCCTCGATGGTGCCGTTTAGACGGAAAGCCACCTTCGTGCCCTTGAGCAGCTCGCCGTGGTCGGGGCGCTGGCCGATGCAGTAGAGCACCGTGTCGCACTTCTGGGAGAGGGTGTCGCTGTCGTCAAACTTGGGGTCGAAGCGGCCCTCCCCGTTCTTGACGCTGATGCAGCGGCGGAAGTGGATGGCGGACGCCTTGCCGTCCTCGGTGTCGATGGCGGTCTGGCCCCAGCCGGCGTGGATGGTGATGCCGTCGCGCTCCACGTCCTCCCGGTCCTCGGGGCCCATGGGCATGTGGTCGTAGTCCTCCAGGCAGTAGAGATCCACCTTGGCGGCGCCGGCACGGACGGCGGTGCGGGCGATGTCGGCCGCGATGTTGCCGCCGCCGATGACCACCACGTTGCCGCTCAGGCGCGCCGTGCTGTCCTGGTTGATACGGCGGGCAAAGGCGATGCCGGGAATGACGCCCTGGGCGTCGTCGCCGGGGATGCCCAGCTTGCCGCCGCTCTGGAGGCCGGTGGCGATGAAGAAGGCCTTGTAGCCCTGGGCGCGGAGCTGGTCAAGGGTCACGTCGCGGCCCACGTCCACGCCGCAGCGAATCTCGGCGCCCATGCGGCGGATGATGTCGATCTCCGCTTCGATGACCTTTTTCTCCAAACGGAAGTTGGGGATGCCGTTCATCAGCATGCCGCCGGGGCGCTGCTCCCGGTCAAACACGGTGACGGGGTAGCCCTCCTGGCGGAGATAGTAGGCGCAGCTCAGGCCCGCAGGGCCGGCGCCGATGACGGCGATGGGGAAGTCCGTCCACTGCCGGCCCTCCATATTCTGGCACTTGGGGACGTAGTTCTCGGGGTGCTGAAGCTCCCACTGGGCCAGGAACTTTTTGATTTCATCGATGGCCACGGGCTTATCGATGGTGCCGCGGGTGCAGCGGTCCTCGCAGCGGCGGTTGCACACCGCACCGCAGACGGCGGGGAAGGGGTTATCCTGCCGGATGAGGCGGATGGCCTCGTCATACCGACCCTCAGCGGCCATGCGGATATAGCCCTGGACGGCCAGATGGGCGGGGCAGGCGGTCTTGCAGGGGGAGGTGCCGGAGTCGTAGCAGTTCAGCTTATTGTGGTCGCGGTAGTCACGATCCCAGCGGTCGGGGCCCCACACGTTGTCGTCGGGCAGGTCGTGCATGGGGTACATGACCTTGGAGCCGTCCTTGCGGCACAGCTTTTGCCCCAGCTTGGCGGCGCCGGCGGGACATACCTCCACACACTTGCCGCAGGCCACACACTTCTCCGCGTCCACGTGGGCGCGGTAGGCGCTGCGGGACATATTGGGGGTGTTGAACAGCTGGGAGGTACGCAGGCCGTAGCAGCTGCCGGGGGAGCAGTTGCAGATGCCCACGATGCGGTCCGGGCCGTCCAGATTGGTGATCTGGTGGACGTAGCCCTTTTCCTCGGCACGCCGGATGATCTCCATGGCCTCTTCCCGGGTGATGTAATGGGCGTCCTTGCCGGACTCCACCAGGAACTCGGCGATGTCCCCCAGGCCGATGCACATATAGCCCTCGATGTCGCCTACGCCCTCGCCCCGGACCCGCTGGGCCTTGCGGCAGGCGCAGACCATGGCGCAGAACTTGTCGTACTTTTGCAGCCAGTGGCTCAAATGCTCCACGCTCACCGAGGTGGAGGCGCCGTCGATGGCCTGCTCCACGGGGATGACGTGCATGCCGATGCCGGCACCGCCGGGGGGCACCAGCTTGGCCGCCAGCTCCAAGGGCTCCTGGGGGGCCAGGTTGAACATGGTGGCCACCTCGGGGTTGGTGTCGGTGAGGGTGGGATGCTCCACCATGTATTCGCCGGAGCCCACCACCCATTTGGGAATCCAATACTGGATGTGCCCGTCGGGGTTATCCCGGTTCTGCTCGATGATGCCGATCCAC
Organism: Oscillospiraceae bacterium; assembly: GCA_017412585.1. Taxonomy (GTDB): domain Bacteria; phylum Bacillota; class Clostridia; order Oscillospirales; family Oscillospiraceae; genus Vescimonas. The sequence continues at coordinate 3,740 of JAFPXK010000061.1, read as the reverse complement.
AGCAGGTGGTCGATGATCTTCTGGGCCTCCGGCTCGGTGATGTGGTTGGCCTGGGCCAGCCAGGCGGTGGTGCGGCCGGTGCGGCGCTTGCGGAAGCTGATCATGAACCTGACCTCATCCTTGGTCAGCAGCCGGTCCAGAATCCAGAAATCCATGTGGTTTTCCTTCATGCCGCCGGGGAGCTTGCGGGGGATGTTGTCGGTAATCATGCGGGAGAGCTGCAAAAGCAGCTTTTTCTTCTCGGGGTCGTCGCAGTGATGGTCGGTAACGGGGTAGTCGCGCTCATTGACGTGAATCATGGGATTGACTTCTTTTACCATTTCCCTCTCTCCTCTCGCTGTGGGTGCTTTATTTCTTCCACTCCGCCACCTGGCGGCGCAGCCAGTCGGTCCAGGCGTCCATGCCCTCCCCGGTCTTGGCGGAGACGGGGAAAATGGGCAGACCGGGATGGCGCATGTGGGCGTACTCGGTGAGCTTTTGAAGGTCGAAATCAAAGTAGGGCAGGACGTCGATTTTATTAATAATCAGCACGTCCGCCACCTCGAACATGAGGGGGTATTTCAGGGGCTTGTCGTGGCCCTCGGGGACGGAGAGGATGACGGCGTTCTTCACGGCGCCGGTGTCAAACTCCGCAGGGCACACCAGGTTGCCCACGTTCTCCAGCACCACCAGGTCCAAATCCTCGGTGCCGAACTCGGTGAGGCCCTGGCGGGTCATGTCGGCGTCCAGATGGCACATGCCGCCGGTGTGGAGCTGGATGGACCGGGCGCCGGTGGCGGCGATGGCGGCGGCGTCCACGTCGGAGTCGATGTCCGCCTCCATGACGCCGATGGAAAGGTCGTCCTTTAAGGCGGCGATGGTGCGCTTGAGGGTGCTGGTCTTGCCGGAGCCGGGGGAGGACATGAGGTTCAGCAGGAAGGTGCCCTGCTGCTTGAGCTGCCGACGCAGGCGGTCGGCGTCGGCGTTATTGTCGGCAAAGATGCTCTCTTTCAGCTCGATGATGCGGATGGGTTCCATGGCGTTACTCCTTATTATCATATTGCAAACTCATGCGGAAGCAGGGGCGGTCCGTCTCCCCGGAGAGGAAAACCCGCTCCCCCTCCCTGCCCCACTGCACCCGCAGCGTTTCGCCCCGGCGCACCTCGGAGAGGTACTCCACCTGGATGGCCCGGGGGGCTGACTGCCAGGGCAGATTGTCCTCCACTACGTCAAAATAGCGGGTGTTGTTCATGTGGCCGTTGATGTCCACATAGCTGTATGGCACGGTGAAGGTGAAGGACTCCGCGGTGGGGATGGGGACGATTTTGGGCAGCAGGGGCAGCTCATCGCCCCGTTTTACCCCGGGGATGGCCACGCCGTACTCCTCCGGGAAGGCCACCGAGCGGCTGCGGGCGTCCATCAGCGTCCACAGGGCGCTGGCACGCAGCAGCACATTCCCCGCCTCGTCGGTGATTTCGTCATACCGGGGGAACAGGACCCGCAGGGTGTCGCCGGGCCAGGAGGTGTGGACGATGCGCTCATCATATTCCGGCATCCGGGCAATCTCCACATACTGGCGGCCCACCACCCACAAAAGGCCCCGGTCCAGCGTCTTGTCCCGGCCCATGCCCAGGGACTCGGTGTGGCGGATGGCGGCGTTTTGCAGCAGGGCGAAGAGGGTGGACGTGCGCAGCCGGCGGCAGCAGTCCACGTGCTGGCTGCCCAGCAGCAGCTCCCGGCGGTAGCAATCAGCCATTGGGCAGGCGCTTCTCGATGGCGTCGATGACCTGGCCCAGGGTGGACAGCTTGCTCCACTGGCGGTTGGGGATGCGGACGTCGAACTCCGCCTCCAGGCGGCAGATCACCAGAATGAAGTTCATGGAATCCATGCCCATGTCGGTGTTCACCACCGTGTCCTCCTGCAAGTCCACGCCCTCCAGCTCGGGGACGCTGTCGTAAATCACCTTTTTGGTGCGCTCCAAAATCTCACTCCTGGTCATAGCCGATCCTTCCTTTCAATTCCCAGCGTTTTACCTTGCCGGTGGCGGTGCGGGGCAAGGGCTGTGTCTGGCGCAAAATGGCGGCAATCTGCTGGCCCCGGGGCCGGGCGGCCTGGTAGGGGGCCAGACACTGCCAAAGCTGCTCGTCGCTGCGCTCGTCGCCGTAGAGGGCCAGGGCCACCCGGCCCCGGTGGAGCACCAGGGCGAAGTCGCCGCCGCCAAGCAGCGCGGCCAGCTCCCCCTCGCACTCCGGCAGGAACTGCTTGGTGCCGTCGGGCAGCACCAGCACGTCTTTCTTCCGGCCGATCACGTGCAAAAGGCCCCGGTCGTCCATCACCCCCAGGTCGCCGGTGCGCAGCACGCCGGCCTGGACGGCGATATCGGTGTCGATGGGCCGCTTATAATACCCCTGCATCAGGCAGGTGGGGGCGTAAACCAATATCTCCCCGTCCTCGGCCAGGGTGACGGTGTCGTCGGGGCAGACGGTCATGGCGTAGGGCTCATCGCCCAGGGACAGGGCCACGCCGGAGCTGGTCTCCGTAAGGCCGTAGCCGAAGCAGACCCGGACGCCGGTGGCCCGCGCCGCCTCCAAAAGGGAGGGCGGACAGTCCCCCGCGCCCACCAGCACCAGCCGGAGGGCGGGGTTCAGCGCCTGCTGCCGCAGCAAAAAGCCCAGCAGCAGCGGCACCGCCGCCAGGGCCGTGGGGCGGAAGAAGGCGCAGTCGTCCAGATAATGGCGCCGCCCCCGGCCCAGGGCCACGCAGGCGCCGCAGGAGAGGCCCCAGAGAAGACCGCACACGAAGCCGAACACGTGGCACAGTGGCAGCTGGCACAGCAGCACGTCGCCGCTCTCCAAGGGCAGCAGGGCGCCGCCGTTGTAGGCGCTGGCGCAGAGGCTCCTCTCCGTCAGCACCACGGCCTTGGACTGGGAGGTGGTGCCGGAGGTGAAGAAGAGGAGCTTGCCCCTGCCATCCTTCACCCCGCCATGGAGAGTGGGGGTCAGGCTCTCCACCAGGTCGGCATCGCCCCAGAGCATATCCACGTCGGTATAGGCCAGCAGGGCCGGCAGCTTTTCCTCGGGGGTGTCCTCGTCCAGCAGCACCACCTGGATGCCCGAGAGCACCGCGCCGAAGATGGTCAGCACGCACTCCACGGTGCCGTCGGTGAACACGCCCAGGCAGGTGCAGCCGCTGCGGCCCAGCTCCCGGGCGCGGCCCTCCGCCGCGGTGAGCAGCGTGAGATAGTCCATGGTCTCCACCCGCTCACCCCGCTCAAACCGCAGGGCGGGGGCCTCCGGCGTGGTGCGGGCATAGTGGGTCAGCAGCTCGGCAAAGTCGAAGAAGCGCATGAATACGGCCCTCCCGATGGTGTCTTTTGCCCCCGGGCGCCCTTTTGGGCGCAGACCGGTAGCATACCATTGTACATTGAGTATACCATATCCCGCCGATAAAGCAAAGATTGTTTTACTCTTTTTTTACAAAAAATGATGCAATTATCGTTTTGGTGTGTTACAATTACACCAGGAGTTGTGAAGGTGGCTTCACAATATCACATGAGGAGGTTCTCAGCATGGATAAGAATATTCGCATCTGCATCATCGGCGGCGGCCCCGCGGGACTCTCCGCCGGCATGTACCTGGAGAAGAAGGGGTACGAGAACTACACCATCCTGGAGAAGAACGACCGGGTGGGCGGCAAGTGCTGGTCGCCCCACTACAACGGCCGGCGCTACGAGATGGGCGCCATCATGGGCGTGCCCTCC
>JAFPXK010000003.1 GCA_017412585.1 Oscillospiraceae bacterium | reverse complement strand
GTGTCCATCCTGGAGATCGACGACGGCGTTATCGAGGTGCTGGCCACCGCCGGCAACAACCGCCTGGGCGGCGACGACTTCGACGAGTGCGTCATGCGCTACCTGGTCAGCGAGTTCAAGAAGACCGAGGGCATCGACCTCAGCGGCGACAAGGTGGCCATGCAGCGCCTGAAGGAGGCCGCCGAGAAGGCCAAGATCGAGCTGTCCGGCGTCACCACCTCCAACATCAACCTGCCCTATATCACCGCCGACGCCACCGGCCCCAAGCACCTGGACGTGACCCTCACCCGGGCCAAGTTCAACGAGCTCACCGGCCATCTGGTGGACGCCACCATGGGCCCCGTGCGCCAGGCCATGTCCGACGCCGGCCTGAAGCCCTCCGATTTGAGCAAGGTGCTGATGGTGGGCGGCTCCAGCCGTATCCCCGCCGTGGTGGAGGCTGTGAAGAACTTCACCGGCAACGAGCCTTTCAAGGGCATCAACCCCGATGAGTGCGTGGCCATGGGCGCCGCCCTCCAGGCCGGTGTGCTCACCGGCGACGTGAAGGGCCTGCTGCTGCTGGATGTCACCCCCCTGAGCCTGGGCATCGAGACCATGGGCGGCGTGTGCACCCGCCTCATCGAGCGCAACACCACCATCCCCGTGAAGAAGAGCCAGATCTTCTCCACCGCCGCCGACAACCAGACCTCCGTGGAGGTCAACGTGCTGCAAGGCGAGCGTGAGATGGCCGCTGCCAACAAGAGCCTGGGCCGCTTCCACCTGGACGGCATCGCCCCGGCCCGCCGCGGCGTGCCCCCGATCGAGGTCACCTTTGATATCGACGCCAACGGCATCGTCAACGTGTCCGCCAAGGACCTGGGCACCGGCACCGAGCAGCACATCACCATCACCTCCTCTTCCAACATGAGCAAGGAGGACATTGAGAAGGCCGTCAATGAAGCCGAGCAGTATGCCGCCGAGGACGCCAAGATCAAGGAGCGTGTGGAGATCCGCAACCAGGCCGACCAGATGGTGTACCAGGCGGAGAAGACCCTCAGCGAGGTGGGCGACAAGGTGCCCGAGAGTGAGAAGGCCCCCATCCAGGCCGGCATCGACAAGCTGAAGGAGCAGCTCAAGGGCGAGGACACCGACGCCATCAAGGCGGCCACCGAGGAGCTGACCCAGCTCTTCTACAAGATGAGCGAGAAGCTCTACCAGCAGCAGGCCCCCCAGGGCGATCCCAACATGGGCGGCGCCGCCGGCGGCACCCAGGGCGGTGCCCAGGGCGGCCAGTACTACGACGCCGACTACAAGGTCGTGGATGACGACGACCAGAACAAGTAAAAAAGTAAGCAACACGCGCAACTGGGGACAGGGGGCAACACCCTCTGCCCCTGTTTGCGGCGTTTAGAGGAAGAAAAAATGGCACAGGAAAAACGGGATTATTACGAGGTCTTGGGCGTCAGCAAGGGGGCCTCGGAGGAAGAGATCAAAAAAGCCTATAAAAAACTGGCCCGGAAGTACCACCCGGACATGAACCCCGGCGACAAGGAGGCCGAGGAGAAGTTCAAGGAGGTCAACGAGGCCAACGAGGTGCTGTCCGACCCGGACAAAAAGGCCCGGTATGACCAGTTCGGCTTCGCCGGCGTGGACCCCAGCTACGGCGCCGGGGCCGGCGGCCCCGGCTGGGGCGACGGCGCCGCGGGCTTCGACTTCGGCGACCTGGGCGACATCTTCGGCAGCTTTTTCGGCGGCGGTTTCGGCGGCGGCGGGCGTTCCCGCACCGGCCCCCAGCGGGGCGAGAGCATCCGGGTGGGCCTGGCGGTGGACTTCACCGAGGCGGCCTTCGGCTGCGAGAAGGAGATCACCATCGAGCGCAGCGAGAACTGCCCCACCTGCGGCGGCAACGGCTGCGCCAAGGGCACCACGCCGGAGGTGTGCCCCGACTGCCACGGCACCGGCATGGTCACCCAGGCCCAGCGGACGCCCTTCGGCGTCATGCAGAGCCAGACCTCCTGCCCCAAGTGCCGCGGCACGGGCAAGATCATCCATCAGCCCTGCCCCGACTGCAAGGGCAGCGGCCACACCCGTCGGCGCAAGACCATCAAGGTCAGCATCCCCGCCGGCATCGACGACGGACAGACCATCTCCCTGCGGGGCCAGGGCCACGCGGGCCGCAACGGCGGCCCCGCCGGCGATTTGCAGATCGTGATCCAGATCCGGCCCCATCCCCTGTTCCGCCGGGAGGGCACCTCCGTGTTCTGCGAGGCGCCCATCACCTTCGCCCAGGCCACCCTTGGCGGGGAGCTGGAGATTCCCACCATCGACGGCAAGGTGAAGTACGACATCCCCGAGGGCACCCAGACGGGCACCGTGTTCCGCCTGCGGGGCAAGGGCATCCCCGTGCTCAACGGCCGGGGCCGGGGCGACCAGTTCGTGACGTTGACCATCGAGACCCCCCGGAACCTGAACCGGGAGCAGAAGGAGGCCCTGCGGAAGTTCAGCGAGACCCTGGGCGAGGGCAATTACGAGAAGCGAAAGGGCTTTTTCGGCAAGAAAAAATGACCGCTCCCCGCCCTTTGGCAAATAAAAGGTTGCGAAAGGGGCAGACTTGCGGTATATTGCAGGTAGGAACACAGCGGGCTGCGGCCCGGGGATGCAAAGGAGAATGACATGAAAATTGCCATCGGCTGCGATCACGGCGGCTACCTGCTGAAGCAGGACCTGCTGATCTGGATGGAGGAAAACGACATCGAGTATGAGGACTTCGGCTGCTTCAGTGCCGACAGCGTGGATTACCCGGTGTACGGCGAAAAGGTGGCCCGGGCGGTGGCCTCCGGCGCATACGACCGGGGTATCGTCATCTGCACCACCGGCATCGGCATCTCCATCGCCGCCAACAAGGTGAAGGGCATCCGCTGCGCCCACTGCGCCGACCCCCTCAGCGCCGAGATGACCCGTCGGCACAACGATGCCAACGTCATCGCCCTGGGCGCCGGCATGATCGGCCCCAACCTGGCCCGGCGGATGGTGGAGGTGTTTTTGAACACCGAATTTGAGGGCGGCCGCCACGCCCGCCGCGTGGCCCAGCTGGACGCCATCGAGCCGTAACGGCTTTTTCCGCCAGGCGGAGATTTGACAGAACGGGAGTTGCGAGGGTATGTCTTCAACCAGAGGATACAGCAGCTATCGAGGCAAGGGAAACCCCTGGAAGGCACTGGGCGCCATTGCACTGGTGCTGGTGATTTTGGCCTGCGCCGGGTATCTCCTTGCCCAGAACCACATTGTATATGACGACGAGGGCCGCGCCCGGCTGGAGCTGCCCTTCTGGCAGCGCAAGGCGGCGGAGGAGGACAGCACCCCCATCTCCCAGGATGAGGTGGAGGTGGAGTATCTGCCCCCGGAGAGCAGCCTCCACGGCGTGGCCGAGCTCCACGCCGCCCAGCTTTTGCCGGGCACGCTGAAGCTGGCTTTGGAGGATATCGTGCTGCCGGAGGACGAGGCGCTGATGGTGGAGGTCAAGCAGCAGAACGGCGCCATCACCTACGGCACCCAGGCCGACGTGCCGCCCCAGGTCTACGTGGAGGGGGACGGCACTCTGGAGACGCTCCAGGCCATCCTGGCGGAGGACCGGTACACCGTGGCCCGCATGTCCGCCCTGTGCGACAGCTACTTCGTCCGGGCGGAGCACGACGCCGCCTTTTTGCTCAGCAGCGGCACCTTCTGGTACGACCGGGACGGCTGGACGTGGCTGGACCCCGCCTCCCCCCAGGTGCTGGGGTATCTGACGGGGCTGTGCAAAGAATATGCCGCCCTGGGCTTTGATGAAATCCTGCTGGACTATTTCAGCTATCCCCTGGCGGGACGGATGGAGAGCCTGGCCATCGATGAAACGGTGGATCGGGTCCAGACCCTCCGCGACCTGGCAGCCGCCCTGCGCTCGGCTTTGCCGGAGGAAGTGGCCCTGTCCGTGGTGATCCGGGCCGATTTGACGGAGGCCACCGGCCTCACCGCCGACACGGTGGAGGAGCTGTTCGACCGGGTGTACGTGGCCCCGGAGGTGGACGGCGCATCGGCCCTGGCCACCTTGAGCGACAGCTACCGCACCACGCCGGGCCGGGTAGTGCCCATGGTCTACGCCGCCACCGGCGAGGGCAGCTACGCCGTAGTGCCTGCGGTGCAATAAAAAACGCTTATTATGAAAAAACAGCGCCGCCCACCCGGAAAACCCGGGCGGGCGGCGTATTATCATGCAGCCCGCCCCGCGGACGCCATTATGCATTTTTAGGCCCTCCATACGCATTAAAAAAACCGCCCCGGAAAATCCGGGACGGTTTTTATGATATCTTACAGCCACGTCACCATGGGGATGACCATGGGGCTGCGGCGTGTCCGCTTGTAGAGGTAGCTGGACACGGCGCTGCGGACGGCCCGATGGATCTCGTTCTCATCCCGCCGCTTCTTGGCGTTCATGGTGTCCACGGTGTCCATGGCCACCCGGCGCAGATCCTGCAGCAACCCCTCCGACTCCTTCACGTACACGAAGCCACGGGTCACGATCTCCGGCTCGCACAGCAGCTGGTGGTCGTGGCTGGACATGCTCAGCACCACCACCACCATGCCGTCGCTGGCCAGGAGCTTCCGGTCGTTCAGCACCACGCTGCCCACCTCGCCGATGCCGCCGCCGTCCACGAACACCTCGCCGGCGGGCACCGCCGTCTCGCACTTCATGTGCTTGGCCGTCAGCTCGATGACGCTGCCGTTCTCCGCCACGCAGATGTGGTCCGCCGCCATGCCCATGTCCTGGGCCAGCCGCTTGTGGATCTGCAGCATCCGCTGCTCGCCGTGGAGGGGGATGAAGAACCGGGGCCGGGTGAGGGCGTGGATGATCTTCAGCTCCTCCTGGCAGGCGTGGCCGCTGACGTGGAGCATATCCGCCTTGTCATACACCACCTCGGCCCCCCGGCGGAACAGCTCGTTGATCATCCGGCCCACCGTCACCTCGTTGCCGGGGATGGCGCTGGCGGAGAGGATCACCTTGTCCCCCGGGCCGATGTCCACCTGCTTGTGGCTGCCGAAGGCCATGCGGTACAGGGCGCTCATCTCCTCGCCCTGGGAGCCGGTGGTGACGATCACCTGCTGCCTGGCGGGGAGCTGCTGCAGCCGGTTCAGCTCCATCAGCGTGCCCTTGGGCACCTTCATGTAGCCCAATTCCGTGGACACCTTCATGATGTTCTCCATGCTGCGGCCCGTCACCGCCACCTTCCGCCCGCAGGCGTGGGCGGCGTCGATGACCTGCTGGATGCGGTGCACGTTGCTGGCAAAGGTGGTGACGATGATGCGCTGCTGGCAGCCGGTAAACTGCCGCTTGAACGTGGCGCCCACCGCCCGCTCGGACATGGTGTACCCCGGCCGCTCCACGTTGGTGGAGTCCGCCAGCAGCGCCAGCACGCCCTCCCGGCCCAGCTGGCCGAACCGGGCCAGATCGATGACGTCGCCGTCGATGGGGGTGGAGTCGATTTTGAAGTCGCCGGTGTGGACGATGACGCCCATGTTGGTGTGGATGGCGAAGGCCACCGAGTCGGCAATGGAGTGGTTCACGTGGATGAACTCCACCTGGAACTTGCCCGCCTTCACCGTCTGCCCCGCCTCCACGGTGATGAGCTTCGTGGAGTTCAGCAGCCCGTGCTCCTGGAGCTTCAGCTTAATGAGCCCGGCGGTGAGCCGTGTGCAGTAGATGGGCATGTTCACCTGCTTGAGCACGTAGGGGATGGCGCCGATGTGGTCCTCGTGGCCGTGGGTGATAAACAGGCCCCGCAGCCGCTTGTGGTTCTGCAGCAGATAGCTCACGTCGGGAATGACGCAGTCGATGCCGTACATATCGTCGCCGGGGAAGGCCATGCCGCAGTCCACCACGATGATTTCGCCGCCGTACTCGTAGGCGGTCATGTTCTTGCCGATCTCGTTGAGACCGCCAAGGGGGATAATTTTCATTTTTTCAGCCATAAATACTCCTTTTTTCGCGCCGCGGGCAAAAAAGGCATAACGCCGCAAGGGGCGCGGCGTCATCCTGCGGCCCTGCATCGCCGCCAAATGCGCTCCTTCGCCCTTTTCTCCCGCGTATGATGTTGTCAGCCCGGCGGACGCGCCGCTCTGGGCCATGTATCATGTAAGTAAAGCCTCTGCGCTTTACGAAACAGACAAAAATCGTGCTGTATTTTCCAACACATTGCACAAAGGATACCACATTTGATTCCATTTGTAAACCCCTATCTTTTCGTCCCCTTTCCCGTAAAACCGCCGCAGCGCCTGCTTTCCCCGCTAAAAAGCCGGAAAAGCTATTGTGATGCCGCTCTTTTCATGGTATAATCGGCTATGATTGAAAACTGGGACGGTATGCCGTCACACAAGGGGGCTGTGACATGAATAATAAGCTCATCAACGGCATCAAAACCAACGTGGCCCTGTCGGCGGTGGTGCTGGTGGCCTTCGCCCTGGCCACCATTCCCTTCCACCTGGTCCTGGGTCTGGCGGAGCTGGCGGTGGCGGCGGTGGTGATCTACGTGGGCGTGCGGCGCAACCGCCAGGCCCAGGCCAACGTCCGCCAGTACATGAACCGCATCTCCGGCGGCCTGGACTCCGCCCGGGCCAGCAGCCTGCTGTATACCCCCCTGCCCATGATGGTCTTCGACATGACCACCCGTGAGGTGCTGTGGGCCAACGACCTGTTCCAGGGCCTGGCGGAGAGCCCGGAGAGCCTTTTTGAGTCCGCCGTCACCGACGTGGTGCCCGATTTCCCCATCCACTGGCTCATTGAGGGCAAGCGGGAGTGTCCCGAGCTGGTGCAGTGGAACCACCGGATGTTCCGGGTGTTCGGCGGCGTCAGCAGCGGCGAGGAGATGGGCGGCGCCAACCCTATGGCCACCACCTACTGGCAGGACGTCACCGACGCCGAGCAGATGCGCCACACCCTGGACGTGACCCGTCCCGTGGTGGCCATCGTCATGGTGGACAACTATGAGGAGCTGATCAAGGCCAGCCCCGAGGCCAAGCGCTCCGCCCTCATCGCGGAGCTGGAGGAGAAGCTGTCCCAGTGGCGGGGCGACAGCGGCGGATTGCTGCTGGGCTATGACCGGGACCGGTATCTGTTCGTCTTTGAGGAGAAGGACTACGCCGCCTTTGCCGAGAAGAATTTCGACGTGATGGAGCAGGTCCACGCCGTCAAGAGCGGCGACGTGGCCGCCACGCTGTCCATTGGCGTGGGCCGGGACGGCGAGAGCTACGAGGCCCTGTTCAAGAACGCCGCCATGGCCCTGGAAATGGCCTTGAGCCGGGGCGGCGACCAGACCGTGGTGAAGGACCGCAGCAACTTTGAGTTCTACGGCGGCCGCTCCAAGGCCACCGAGAAGCGCACCAAGGTGAAGTCCCGGGTCATGGCCAACGCCCTGGGGGAGCTGATGGACGAGGCGGGCAACGTGTACGTCATGGGCCACAAGTACGCCGACATGGACTGCCTGGGCGCCGCCGCCGGCATCGTGGCCATCGCCCGCAAGCGGGGCAAAAAGGCCCAGATCGTCATCGACACCGAGAATAACGCCGTCCATCCCATTCTCCGCCGGCTCCAGGAGCAGCCGGAGTACAGCGGCGCCTTCATCTCCGGCGACGCCGCCTTTCTCCACGCCCAGCCCTCCACCCTCCTGGTGGTGGTGGACACCAACCGCCCCGAGAGCGTGGAGTCGGAGCCGCTGCTGGAGAGCTGTAAGCAGGTGGCGGTCATCGACCACCACCGCCGGGGCACCAGCTACATCGACAAAATGGCCCTCAATTACCATGAGACCTACGCCAGCTCCGCCAGCGAGCTGGTGACGGAGCTGCTGCAGTACCTGGTGGAGCCCGGTGACGTGCTCCAGGCCGAGGCGGAGGCCCTGCTGGCGGGCATCGTGCTGGACACCAAGAATTTCACCAACCGCACCGGCGGCCGCACCTTTGAGGCGGCGGCCTACCTGCGCCGCACCGGCGCCGACACCCAGGACGTGCAGCGCCTGTTCCAGTCCGACCTCCACGCCATGATCGACCGCTACGCCATCATCCGCTCCGCCGAGCTGTACCACGGCGACATCGCCGTGGTGGCCATGGACGAGGAGCTGGACCGCGTCACCGCCGCCAAGGCCGCCGACGAGCTGCTGACCATCCGGGGCGTCAACGCCTCCGTGGTCCTCTACCGCAAGGGCACCGGCGTCTACATGTCCGCCCGCAGCCTGGGGGAGGTCAACGTCCAGGTGATCCTGGAGGCCCTGGGCGGCGGCGGCAACTCCACCACCGCCGGCGGTCAGGCCGAGGGCATCACCGTGGCCCAGGCCAAGGAAAAGCTGCTGGCCGCCATCGACCAATACTTTGAAAACTAAATCCGAGAGGAGATACCATTATGAAAATCATTCTCACCCAGGACATCAAGGGCAAGGGCAAGAAAGGCCAGATGATCGAGGCCGCCGAGGGCTACGCCCGCAATTATCTGCTGCCCAAGGGGCTGGCCGTGCCCGCCACCGCCGACGCGGTGAACACCATGAATCTTCGTGACAAGGCCAAGGCCAAGGCCGACGCCGAGGCCAAGGCCGCCGCCCAGGCCATCGCCCAGCAGCTCACAAGCTGCCAGGTGAAGATCAGCGCCAAGGGCGGCGAGGGCGGCAAGCTGTTCGGCGCCGTCACCGGCAAGGAGATCGCCGCCGCCCTGAAGGCCCAGCACAATATGGAGATTGACCCCAAGAAGCTGGTGCTGGACCAGCCCATCAAGTCCTTCGGCTCCTATGAGGTGAAGGCCAAGCTGGGCTTTGAGATCAGCGGCACCGTCTACGTGCTGGTCACCGAGGAAAAGTAACCGTTTTTCGTCAAAAATCCGTTTTATAGCAGGGAAGGAGGGGTAAAAAATGGCACTGGATGATCTGCTCAGCCGGGCCATGCCCCACAGCGCCGAGGCGGAACAGGCCGTGCTGGGCGCCATGCTGATCGATGCCGACTGCGTCAAGGACGTGGTGGAGCAGCTGCGCCCGGAGGATTTCTACCTCCGCCAGAACCGGGACATTTTTGAGACCATCACCCAGATGTTCGTCTATTCCAAGCCCATCGACGGCGTCACCGTGGCGGGGGAGATGGAGAAGCTGGGCCTCTATAACGAGAACACCCGGCCCTATCTCGTCCAGCTCATTGAGGTGACCCCCACCTCCGGCAACGTGATGGAGTACGTCCGCATCGTCCGGGACAAGGCGCTGATGCGCCAGGTGGCCACCGCCGCCTCCGACATCACCGCCATGGTCCAGGAGGGCACCGGCTCCGCCGGGGATATGCTGGAGAGCGCCGAGCAGAAGGTGTACGCCATTCGCCGGGACCGTGGCGGCCAGGGCATGGTCACCGTGGGCATGGTGCTCAAGGACGTGATGGACCGTCTGGCGGAGCTCACCGCCACCGGCGGCAAGACCCTGCCGGGCCTGTCCACCGGCCTTAGCGCCGTAGACGCCAAGATCAACGGCATGAATAAGTCCGACCTTCTCCTGCTGGCCGCCCGCCCCGGCATGGGCAAGACCAGTATGGCCCTGAACGTGGCCCTCTCCGCCGCCAAGGACAGCGGCAAGACTGTGGCCATCTTCTCCCTGGAGATGCGCCGGGAGCAGCTTGTCACCCGCCTTATCGCCACCGAGGGCCTGGTGGAGAACCAGCGCCTGGTCACCGGCAACCTGCGGGAGAGCGACTGGATGAAGATCGCCGAGGCCGCCTCCTCCCTGAGCCGCATGGACATCCGCATCGACGACAACCCCCTCCTCACCGTGGCGGACATGAACGCCAAGTGCCGCCGCCTGGACAACCTGGGCCTGGTGGTCATCGACTATCTGCAGCTGATGACCTCCGCCGGCGGCAAGAGTTACAGCGGCGAAAATCGCCAGCAGGCCGTCAGCGACATCAGCCGTATGCTGAAAATCATGGCCAAGGAGCTGCAGGTGCCGGTGCTGTG
>JAFPXK010000060.1 GCA_017412585.1 Oscillospiraceae bacterium | reverse complement strand
GTGCAGCACGTGAACTTCGACATTCTGGAGGAGGAGGCGGACCGCTGCGCCTTCCTGCGGGGGGCCTTCCTGGCGGGGGGCAGCGTCACCGACCCGGAGAAGCGGTATCATTTGGAACTTGCTTCATCCCACGTGCAGGCCAGCAGGGAGGTGTCCACGCTGCTGGAGGACACCGGCTTTGCGCCCCGGACGGTGATGCGGGGCGGCAACGCAGTGATCTATTTCAAGCTGTCGGAGCACATCGAGGACTTTTTGACCATGACCGGCGCCCCGGCGGCAGCTACGGAGATCATGGCGGCCAAGGTGAACAAATCCCTGCGCAACGAGGTCAACCGTGCCACCAACTGCGACATTGCCAACCTGGACAAGACGTTGAAGGCGGCGGAGAGCCAGTGCCGGGACATCGAGAAGCTGCGCGCCGCCGGGAAGCTGGACGAGCTGCCGGAGCAGCTCAAGACTACGGCGCTGCTGCGGATGGCCAACATGGAGGCGTCCATGGCGGAGCTGGCACGGCTCCACAACCCGCCCATCACCAAATCCTGCCTGAACCACCGGCTGCGGAAAATCGGCGAGCTGGCAAAAACGGTGGAATAAGACGCCATTTTAACTAAGGAGAACGGATATGTCCTTCGTACATCTGCATGTGCATACGGAATACAGCCTGCTGGACGGCGCCTGCCGCATCCGCGACCTGCCTAAGCTGGTGCGTGAGATGGGGCAGACGGCCTGCGCCATTACCGACCATGGCGCCATGTACGGCGTGATTGATTTTTACCGGGCCTGCAAGGCGGAGGGCATCCATCCCGTCATCGGCTGCGAGGTTTACGTGGCCCGGCGCAGCCGTTTTGACAAGACCCATGAATTTGACGCCGAATCCCGCCATCTGGTGCTGCTGTGCCAGAATGAGACGGGATATCGCAATTTGAGCTACATGGTGTCCCAAGCCTACGTGGAGGGCTTTTACAACAAGCCCCGCATTGACATGGACCTGCTGCGGGAGCACCATGAGGGGCTGATCGCCCTGTCGGCGTGTCTCGCCGGCGAGGTGCCCAAGCGGATTTTGAACAACGATTACGAGGGCGCCAAGGCCTACGCTTTGGAGATGAACGCCCTGTTTGGGCAGGATAACTATTATCTGGAGCTGCAGGACCACGGCATCGCCGACCAGACCATCGTCAACCGGGCGCTGCTGCGGATGCACGAGGAGACGGGCATACCCCTGGTTTGTACCAACGACGCCCACTATCTGCGCAAGGAGGACGCCGAGAGCCACGACGTGCTGCTGTGCATCCAGACGGGGAAGACAGTGGACGACGAAAACCGGATGCGCTATGAGCCCCGGAACTTCTATCTCCGCTCCACGGAGGAGATGGAGCGGCTGTTCGCCGCCTATCCGGAGGCGGTGGAGAACACCCAGCGCATCGCTGACCGATGCCAGTTGGAGTTTACCTTCGGCAAGTACCACCTGCCGGAATTCAAGCTGCCGGAGGGCTACGACTCGCCCACCTATCTGCGGGAGCTGTGCGACAAGGGCTTTATGGAGCGGTACGGCGACAAGCCGGAGTACCGGGGACAGCTCACCTATGAGCTGGATATGATTGAGAAAATGGGCTTTACCGACTATTTCCTCATCGTGTCCGACTTTGTGCGCTACGCCAAAAGCGTGGGCATCCCGGTGGGGCCTGGCCGAGGCTCGGCGGCGGGCTCCATGGTGTCCTACTGCCTGTACATCACCGATATCGACCCCATGGCGTACAGCCTGTATTTTGAGCGGTTTTTGAACCCGGAGCGGGTGTCTATGCCCGATATCGACATGGACTTCGGCGACACCCGCCGGGGCGAGGTGGTGGACTATGTGCGCCGCAAGTACGGCGACGACCACGTGGCCCAGATCGTCACCTTCGGCACCATGGCGGCCCGGGGCGCCATCCGGGACGTGGGACGGGTGCTGAACATGACCTACGCCGAGGTGGACGTGGTGGCCAAGCTGGTGCCTAACGCGCTGCACATTACGCTGGATGACGCGCTGAAGATCAGCAAGCAGCTAAACGACATGTACCAGTCAGACCCCAGGGTGAAGAAGCTCATCGACACCGCCAAGTCCCTGGAGGGCATGCCCCGCCATGCCAGCACCCATGCGGCGGGCGTGGTCATCACCAAGCGGCCGGTGTATGAATACGTTCCCCTGGCACGGAACGACGACGCCATCGTGTGCCAGTACAACATGATCACGCTGGAAGAGCTTGGCCTGTTAAAAATGGACTTTTTGGGCCTGCGGAATCTGACGGTGCTGGACGACGCGGTGAGGATGGTGCAGCGGGAGCAGCCGGATTTCCGCCTGGAGGACATCCCTATGGACGATCCGGAGGTGTTCGCCATGCTGACGGCGGGCAAGACCTCCGGCGTGTTCCAGATGGAGTCCAGCGGCATGACCGGCGTGTGCCTGGGCTTGAAGCCGGAGAATATCGAGGACATCACGGCCATTATCGCCCTGTACCGCCCCGGCCCTATGGAATCCATTCCCCGGTTTATCGCCTGCAAGCACGATCCCAAGCTGATCACCTACAAACATCCGGCCCTCAAGCCCATTCTGGATATCACCTACGGCTGCATCGTGTACCAGGAGCAGGTGATCAAGATTTTCCAGCAGTTGGGCGGCTTCTCCCTGGGCCAGGCGGACATGGTGCGCCGGGCCATCTCCAAGAAAAAGGCGGAGCAGATCAAGAAAGAGCGGCAGGCCTTCGTGTACGGCGACGAGAGCCGGGGCATCTGCGGCTGCATTGCCAACGGCATCCCGGAGGCCACTGCCAACGCCATTTACGACGAGATTTACGATTTTGCCAACTACGCCTTCAACAAGGCCCACGCCGTGTCCTACGCGGTGGTGGCCTATCAGACGGCGTGGTTCAAGTGCCATCACGTGCGGGAATATATGGCGGCGCTGCTGACCTCCGTGCTGGACAACACCGACAAGGTGACGGAGTACATTGCAGAATGCAAAAACTGCGGCATCGAGCTGCTGCCGCCGGACATCAACCGGTCCGACGACCGCTTTACCGTGGAGGGCGGCGGCATCCGCTTCGGCCTGGTGGCCATCAAGAACATCGGCCGGGGCTTCGTCCAGGCCATTATGCGCAAGCGGCAGGAGGAGGGGGACTTCGTCTCCTTCCAGGACTTCTGCAGCAAGATGATCGACTGCACGGAAATGAACCGCCGGGCGGTGGAGAATCTCATTCGCGCCGGGGCGTTCGACTCCCTGGGCGCCCGGCGCAGCCAACTGATGGAGGTCTACCAGCGGGTGCTGGACGCGGTGGCGTCGCAGCGCAAGTCCAACGTGGACGGGCAGCTGGACTTTTTCGGCATGGCTGCGGGAAGCCGGGGCGGCGGCAGCATGATCCCGCTGCCGGACATTCCGGAGTTTACCGCCGACCAGCTGGTGTTTATGGAAAAGGAGACCACCGGCCTCTTTATCAGCGGCCACCCCATGGTGAACTATCGCCATAAGGCCAAGGCCATCGGCGCCGCGCCCATCCGCGAGATATTGGAAGACTTTTCCGGCGAGGGCGGTCCCAGGAAGTTCCGGGACGGGCAGGACATTACCATCGCCGGCATCGTCACCGCCAGCAAGACCCAGACCACCAAAAAGCAGACGCTGATGGCCTACGTGACGGTGGAGGATGAGACGGGGGCCATGGAGGTTATCTGCTTTGACAGGAGCATCGGGCTCTACGGCGGCTCCATGACGGTGAATACCGCTGTGGCGGTGCAGGGCAGGCTGTCCATCCGGGACGAAAAGCCGCCCCAGATCATGTGCAACACCTTTTTGACCATTGACACCGCCTTTGCCGCCTTTCAGGAGGCCCAGCGGTCCATGCCCCGAAAGCCCATGCAGCGCACGGTTTATCTGAAGGTGCCGGGGCTGGAGAGCCGGGAATTTGCACATTTGAAGCTGGTAATGACCATGTTTGAGGGCGACACGCCGGTGAAGATCCGCCTGGCGGACAGCGGCAAAATGCTGCTGACCCACTGCCTGTACCACCCGGCGCTGCTGGATGAGTGCCGGGAGTGGCTGGGCGCGGAGAACGTGGTAGTGCGAGAAGAAGAGGGAAGGTGAGACCATGATGGAATTGATACAACAGATGCTGTTTCCGATGCCCATGACGGTGCAGATGGTGGCCATTGTCATCGTCGGCGTGTTTCTGGCCTCCTTTGTGGACGGCGTGGCCGGGGGAGGGGGCATCATCTCCGTGCCCACCTATCTGATTGCCGGTCTGCCGGCCCACCTGGCCCTGGGCACCAACAAGCTGTCCTCCTGCATCGGCACCGCCGTGTCGGCGGGGCGGTTTATCAAGGGCGGCTTCGTGGACTGGAAGCTGGGGGTGCCGTCCATCCTGTTGGCGCTGGCGGGGGCCCACCTGGGCACCCGGCTGCAGCTGGCGCTGGACGAGCGGTACTTAAAGTGGCTGCTGCTGGTGGTGCTGCCCATCGTGGCGGTGGTAGTGCTGCGCCAGCGCACGTTCCCGGAGGAGCGGGGCGACATGCCGGAGGGCCGCCGGGCCGCCATCGTGCTGACCGCATCGCTGATCGTGGGGGCTTATGACGGCTTTTACGGCCCCGGTACAGGCACGTTTCTTATCCTCATTTACTGCAATTTGGGCAAAATGGACCTGCGCACGGCCTCGGGCAACGTGAAGCTGGTGAACCTTGCCAGCAACATCGGGGCGCTGGTGACGTCTTTTTTAAGCGGAAAGGTGTTTATCGTGCTGGGCCTGATCGGCGCGGTGGCATCCATTGCGGGTCATTACATCGGCTCCGGCATGGCCATCAAGAACGGCGCAAAGATCGTAAAGCCGGTGATCCTGGTGGTGCTGGCGCTGCTGGCGGTAAAGGTGATTTCAGAGCTGGTGTGAGGTGAAGGGCATGAAGAAGACCATCGGAATCTTAGGCGGCATGGGCCCCCTGGCCACGGCGGACCTGTTCCGCAAAATCGTGGTGATGACCAAGGCGGACAGTGACAACGACCATATCCGCATCTTCATTGACAACAACGCTGCCATTCCCGACCGCACGGCGGCCATCCTCAGCGGCGGCAAAGACCCCACGGAGGAGATGGCCTCGGCGCTGCGGAACCTGGAGAAGTGCGGCGCCGACTGCATCGTCGTGCCCTGCAACACGGCCCATTACTTCATCCCGCGGCTGCAGGAGATGACGGACATACCTATTTTGAATATGCTGGAGATCACTGCCCGGGAAGCGGCGAAACGGTTCCCCGGGAAGAAGGGGGCCATCCTGGCCACCACCGGCACGCTGTCCACCGGGCTGTATGATCGGGCGCTGGCGGCGGCGGGAGTGGACACCGTCGTGCCTGACGAGGCGCAGCGCAAAACGCTGATGTATCTGATTTATGACGTTGTCAAGGCCTCCCGGCCTCTCCGGGAGGCGGCGGAGACTTGGGCCGGGCTGCTGGACGAGCTGCGGGGCAGGGGAGCGGACTACTTCATCCTGGGCTGTACGGAGCTGCCCATTCTGGCAGACAGTCTGGATGCCCCCGGGCCCTTCATTGACCCTACGGCTGAGCTGGCGGCGGCAGCCATTGGATTCTGCGGCTATGAAGTAAAGCGATAAGTTGAGTTTTTCTCTCATATTAGCAAGAAACGCGATTATTATGGATAGTTTCGTTATTTTGGCGAAACTATCCATAAATTTTTGTTTGATTTTCCAAAAGTTTTTGTATGGAAGAAAATGGGCTTAACAACGGGGCGTGAATCGTGTATACTTTTGGCATCGGGAGAACCGATTGTGTTTTATTGAAAGGAGAGTCGTAAAATGCAAGAGAAGAAAAAACTGAATCTCGGCGTGAAGATCCTGATCGGTCTGGTGGCCGGCATCATCGTGGGAGCCATCTTCTGGATGGCCATGGGCGCTGATGCGGCCGGTGCATTCACCGCCAAGTACATCAAGCCCTTCGGCGATATCTTCGTCAACCTGCTGAAGTTCATTGTGGTGCCCCTGGTGCTGCTGAGCATTATGGACGGCGTCATCTCCATGGGCGATATCGGCAAGGTGGGCAAGATCGGCTGGAAGACTGTGGCGTACTTCCTGGTGACCACCGCCATCGCCTGCATCATCGGCCTGATCGTGGCCAACATCTTCAAGGGCGCTTTCCCCGTGCTGAGCCTGGCTGAGGATGCGGCCTACGAGGCAAAGTCCTCCAACCTGATGGACACCATCGTCAACATCTTCCCCAACAACGCCATCGCGCCTCTGTCCAGCTCCTCCATGCTGCAGATCATCGTCATTTCCCTGGCCTTTGGCTGCGGCATCCTGGTGGCCGGTGACAAGGGCAAGCCCTTCGGCGACTTCATCACCTCCTTCAACGAGGTCACCCAGCGGGTGATGGGCTTCATCCTGGCCCTGTCTCCCTACGGCGTGTTCGCCCTGATGGTGTGGGTCGTGGCCGCGCAGGGTCCCAAAATCCTGGGTCACCTGGGCCTGGTGCTGCTGGCTGCTTACATCGGCTACATCATTCACGTGGTGCTGGTGTACAGCATGTCCGTCAAGGTCTTCGCCAAGATGTCCCCCATCACCTTCTTTAAGAAGGTATTCCCCGCCGCTGCCTTCGCTTTCACCTCCACCTCCTCCGTCGCTTCTCTGCCCATCACAAAGGAGTGCTGCGACGATATGCACGTGGACACTGAGGTTTCCTCTTTCGTGCTGCCTCTGGGCGCCACCGTCAACATGGACGGTACCGCTATCTACCAGTGCGTGG
>JAFPXK010000059.1 GCA_017412585.1 Oscillospiraceae bacterium | reverse complement strand
CGGTTTGCCGCAACGAGAGCTCGACCTTTTGCAACGACTTACGGTGCCCGGGCGGGCATCGCCCCCTACGGTGGGAAGGGTGGTGCCGTTTGCCATTCAACCCGCCCGGGCAGTCATCGCCCCCTCATCCGTCACGGCCTACGGCCGTGCCACCTTCCCCCCATGGGGGAAGGCGATATCGTATTGCAAATCTCAATCCGCCCGCCCCGCGGACACCTTTTCTCTTCTCGTTTCTCTCTTCACCGAAAAAAGCCCCTGTTTGTGCCGTTTCTGACACAAACAGGGGCTTTTTATGCTAATTATTCAATGGTCTCGCCGGCGGCTTCCTTGGCGGCGATGTCTTTCATGGCGTCCTTGTGAGACAGGTTCCAGCGGCCCTTCTCGTCGATCTCCATGAACTTGACCCACATCATGTCGCCCACCTTGCAGGCGTCTTCCACCTTCTCGATGCGCTTGTCGGACAGCTTGGAGATATGCACCAGGCCGTCCTTGCCGGGGGCGATCTCCACGAAGGCGCCGAAGGTCATCAGGCGCACCACGCGGCCGTAGTACAGCTTGCCCACCTCGGGGACGAACACGATGTCGTCGATGAACTTCTTGGCCAGCTCGCAGCTCTCGGCGTTGGGAGAGGCGATATGGATGGTGCCGTCGTCGTCGATGTCCACCTTGGCGCCGGACTCGGCCACGATCTTCTGAATGACGCTGCCGCCCTTGCCGATGACCTCACGGATGCGGTCGGGGTCGATGTGCATGGTAATCATCTTGGGGGCGTAGGGGCTGACCTCGGGACGGGGCTCAGCGATGACGGGCAGCATGATCTGATCCAGGATCTGCACCCGGGCGTCGTAGGTGATGTCCAGGGCGTTGCGGATGATCTCCATGGTGAGGCCGTCGTTCTTCAGGTCCATCTGGATGGCGGTGATGCCCTTCTTGGTGCCGGCCACCTTGAAGTCCATCTCGCCGTGGAAATCCTCCACGCCCTGGATGTCGATGAAGGTGGTGAAGCCGCCCTCATCGTCCTGGATGAGGCCGCAGGAGATGCCCGCCACGGGGGCGGAGATGGGCACGCCGGCGTCCATCAGGGCCAGGGTGGAGCCGCAGATGGAGCCCTGGGAGGTGGAGCCGTTGGAGGACACCACCTCGCTCACCACGCGGATGGCGTAGGGGAACTCCTCCACGGGAGGAATGACGGGCAGCAGGGCACGCTCGGCCAAGGCGCCGTGGCCGATCTCACGACGGCCGGGGCTGCGGGCGGCCTTGGCCTCGCCCACGCTGTAACCGGGGAAGTTGTAGTGGTGCATATACCGCTTCTCGGTCTCCTCCCAGATGGTGTCCAGCTTCTGGTTGGCGGAGAGGGTGTCCAGGGTGCAGACGGACAGCACCTGGGTCTGGCCGCGGGTGAAGAGGCCGGAGCCGTGGACCCGGGGCAGCACGCCCACCTCGGCGTCCAGGGGCCGGATCTCGTTGCGCTGGCGGCCGTCCACGCGGTGGCCCTCCAGCAGCCAGGCCTTGACGATCTTCTTCTGGAACTTGTAGGTGATCTCCTCCAGGTACTGGTCCATGTTGGGGAACTCGTCCAGATACTTCTCGTGCCAGTGCTCGATCATCTCGTTCCAGCGGGCCTCGCGGACGTTCTTGTCGTCGGTGTCCATGGCGGCCTTGGCCTCGTCCATGAAGTCGGCCACGATGCGCTCAAACAGCACCTGGTCGAAGTCGGCGTGGGGATAGTCGAACTTGGGCTTGCCCAGCTCCGCCACCATCTGGTTGATGAGGGCGATCTGGCGCTGGTTCTCCTCATGGGCAGTCTGAATGGCGCGGAACATGGTGTCGTTGTCCACCTGGTTGGCGCCGGCCTCGATCATGACCACCTTCTTGCCGGTGGAGACCACGGTCACGTCCAGATCGGAGACCTTGCGCTGCTGGGCGTCGGGGTTGATGACAAGCTGGCCGTCCACCAGGCCCATCTTCACGGCGCCCACAGGGCCGTTCCAGGGAATGTCGGAGATGGCCAGGGCAGCGGACACGCCGATGAGGGCGGCCACCTCGGGGGAGCAATCGTGATCCACGGCCATGACGGTGCACATCACCGCCACGTCGTTGCGGAAGTCGTAGGGGAACAGGGGGCGGATGGGGCGGTCGATGACCCGGGAGGTCAGGATGCCCTTCTCGCCGGGGCGGCCCTCGCGGCGGTTGAAGCTGCCGGGGATGCGGCCCACGGCGTACATCTTCTCCTCAAAGTCCACGCTGAGGGGGAAGAAGTCGATGCCGTCACGGGGACGGGGGGCGGCGGTGACGGTGCACAGCACCCGGGTGTCGCCGTAGCCCACCATCACGGCGGCGTTGGCAAGCTCCGCCAGCTTGCCCACCTCCAGCGTCAGGGGGCGGCCGGCCAGGTCCATGGTGTACTTGTGGTAGTGGGGGAACTGGCGATGGGTAATAATGGTTGACATGGTAAATCTCCTTTTTTGTAGCGTCGAGCCAGCCGAACCATTAGCACTTGCATACGGGCCCGAAATTCGGGCGCATATTCAAGTTCTAAGGGCTTTCCGACCGGCCCGCAATATTGAAAATAGGGTGATGCGCCCGCGGCACATCACCCTGATTTCACTTACTTACGCAGACCCAGCTTGGCGATCAGGGCACGATAACGCTCAATGTCCTTCTTGGCCAGGTAGTCCAGCAGGCGACGGCGCTTACCGATCATCATCTGCATGCCGCGGCGGCTGTGGAAGTCGTGGGGATGCACCTTCAGGTGATCAGTCAGCTGGCTGATGCGCTCGGTGAGGATGGCCACCTGCACCTCGGGGGAGCCGGTGTCGGTCTCATGGGTGCGGTTGCTCTCGATAATCGCGGTCTTCTGGTCTTTCAGCATCATAGTGAAGTTCCACCTTTCTTAATAAGTACCCGCACACTGCGTATCGGGGCAGGTGAACGGCCCGGGAACGAAGTTGTGGGGCGAAATCTGCACGCACACGTGCTCAAATAACATAACACACGAAAGTCCCCTTGTAAAGGGCTTTTTGCAAATTTTTATAAGGAAATGGGGAGGTTTTTTGCGGTGGAGGACGGGTTGCCCTTCCATTGGGGCGGAAAATATGAAAAACGGTTCGTTGGCTGCGCAAAGGTGCCGATATTGTCCGTAGGGCGGGACCTATGTGTCCCGCCTTGCCCGGCGGCAGATTGGATAAGAGATTGGTTGGCTGCAAATGGGTGTCGGTTTTATCCGTAGGGGCGGGGCGCTGCTCCGCCCTGTTATCGTCAATTGCCCGGCCTTGGGCGGAGCAGCGCCCCGCCCCT
>JAFPXK010000058.1 GCA_017412585.1 Oscillospiraceae bacterium | reverse complement strand
TTATTTTTCACCATGCTGATTTATGTTACCATGTGTCTACGAGGCGATCTCTTCCCTGCCGCCCTTCCCTTATTTCGCCGCTTCTTACCCTTGGGAGCAATCAGCGCCGCCACTACGGCTCCCGCCAGCATGGATACAGTGAAATATACGCCGTCGGGCACGAAGGCGATAGCCTCTCCGCCGGACAATGCCACCAGCCAGAGGACGCCATAGAGTATCGCCCACACCCAGATACACCGCAGGAGCCTGCCCTCCTTCCCCGCCGACGCCACCGCGCCGGCGGCACAGCAGCTTACAAAATAGCATGCGCACAGCGCACCCGTCAGCGAGTGCTGCCCCATTACTTCACCGCCCAGCAGTGTGGCCAGCAGCGCAAAGGACAGCAGAATCGCCGCCGCGCCCACGCCGATGCCCAGCCAGAGCTGTCTGTCCGCCAGTTGTTTCATACAACAAACCTCCCCCGAAGATGCTCATTGCAAGCATATTCGGGGGAGGTCTGATTATGCGTCAAATCAATTACTCGGCGGCGCTGTCGTCCTTCACGTCGGCAGCCTCGATCTTTTCGGCCACGGTGTCCTCAGCGCTCTTCTTGGCCTTGCGGGCGGGACGCTGCTGGGCGGCAGCCTGCTCGTCCAGGGTGCCCACCTGGCCCACGGCGGACTTGACGAACTCCACGCGGACACGGTCCTCGCTGGTCTCGATGACCACGGTGCGGTCAGTAACGGCCACCACGCGGCCGTACACACCGCCGATGGTGGTGATATAATCGCCCTTCTTCAGGGAGCTGCGCATGGTCTCGGCTTCCTTCTTCCGCTTGTTCTCGGGACGAATCAGCAGGAAGTAGAACACCACCACCATGATGATGATCATCAGCAGAGAAGAGCTGAGACCGCCGCCGGCAGTACCGGTAGCAGTGGATTCCGCGTAAGCGGTATTGATCAGATGGAACATAACTTCGTCTCCTTTTATCACAAAGTAGATTCATTATACAAAACTGCGCCGATTTTGGCAAGAGCTTTCCGCGGTGTGTGTCAAATTTTTACACCCGCTCCCCCAGCTTGACGCTGTACTCCTGCCGGAACTGGTCAAAGCAGTCCTCGTCCAGGGCGTCACGTATTTTCGCCGTGAGCTGATTATAAAAGTACAGATTGTGCATTACCGCCAGGCGCATGCCCAGCATCTCCTCCGCCGCGAAAAGATGGCGCACATAGGCCCGGCTGAAATTGCGGCACACGGGGCAGTCGCATTTGGGGTCGATAGGGCCCTCGTCCAGCTTATATTTGGCGTTTTTGATGTTCAGCGTGCCATCCCAGGTAAAGAGCTTACCGTGGCGGGCGTTGCGGGCCGGCATGACGCAGTCGAAGAAATCCACGCCCCGGGCCACGCCCTCAATGATGTTGCTGGGCGTGCCCACGCCCATGAGATACCTGGGCTTGTCCTCTGGCATATAGGGCTCCACGGCGTCGATGATGTCATACATGGTCTGCGTGGGCTCACCCACCGCCAGGCCGCCGATGGCGTAGCCGTCGCAGTCGATTTTGGCGATCTGCTGCATGTGCCATATCCGCAGGTCCGGGAACGTGGCCCCCTGGTTGATGCCGAAAAGCATCTGCCGGGGGTTCACCGTGTCCGGCAGAGCGTTGAGCCTGTCATGCTCCGCCTTGCACCGCTCCAGCCATCGCAGCGTCCGCTCACAGGACGCCTTGGCGTACTCGTAGGTGGCGGGGTTTTCCACGCACTCGTCGAAGGCCATGGCGATGTCGCTGCCCAGATTGGACTGGATCTGCATGCTCTCCTCCGGGCCCATGAAAATCCTGTGGCCATCCAGATGGGAGGCAAAGGTGACGCCCTCCTCCTTGATTTTCCGCAGGCCCGCCAGGGAGAACACCTGGAAGCCGCCGCTGTCGGTGAGAATGGGGCCGTCCCAGCGCATGAACTTGTGCAGACCGCCCATCTGCCGCACTACGTCGTCGCCGGGCCGCAGGTGGAGATGGTAGGTGTTGGACAGCTCGATCTGCGTCTTTAATTCATCCCGCAGATCCAGCGCGCTTACGCCGCCCTTGATGGCCGCCTGGGTGCCCACGTTCATAAACACCGGCGTCTGCACCAGGCCGCCGTGGGCGCACTGAAACTGCCCCCGCCGGGCCTTGCCCTGTTCTTTGATTACCTTGAACATAGGTAGGTCCTCCCTGTCAGAGAATCAGCATGGCGTCGCCGAAGGAGAAGAAGCGGTACCGCTCCCGCACCGCCTCCTCATAGGCCGCCAGCACATGCTCCCGGCCCGCCAGAGCGGAAACCAGCATTATCAGCGTGGATTCCGGCAGGTGGAAGTTGGTGATAAGGCCGTCCAGCACCTTAAAGCGGTAGCCGGGATAAATGAAGATATTGGTCCATCCGGCACTGGGGGCCACGGAGCCGTCCTCCCGGGCCCAGCTCTCCAGCGTCCGGCAGGAGGTGGTGCCCACGCAGATGACCCGGCCGCCGTTGGCTTTTGTGCGATTGATAAGTTCGGCGGTCTCGGGCGGGATGGTGCAGTATTCGCTGTGCATCTCGTGGTCGGTGATCTCGTCCTCCTTCACCGGGCGGAAGGTGCCAAGGCCCACGTGCAGCGTCACGTAGCCCACGCCCACGCCCATGTCCTCCACCTTTTTCAGAAGCTCTTTTGTGAAGTGAAGGCCCGCCGTAGGGGCCGCCGCGGAGCCGATGACCCGTGAATACACCGTCTGATACCGTTCCCTGTCCTGCAGCTCCGCCTTGATGTAGGGCGGCAGGGGCATCTTGCCCAGCCTGTCCAGCACCTCCAGAAAGATGCCCTCATAATCAAAGCGCACCAGCCGGTTGCCGTCGGGCAGCACCTCCGTCACCTGGGCGGTAAGCTCGCCGCCACCGAAGGACAGCTTCGCCCCTGCGCGGAGATGCTTGCCGGGCCGCACCAGGCACTCCCAGGTCTTGTCCCCCTTGTCGATGAGCAGCAGCACCTCGCAGGCGCCCCCACCGGGCAGCCGCTGTCCCAGCAAACGGGCCGGCAGCACCCGGGAATCGTTCAAAATCAGGCAGTCGCCCGGCCGCAGATACTCGGGCAGGTCAAAAAAGTGACGGTGCTGCCGCTCTCCCGTTTTCTTGTCCAGCACCAGCAGCCGGGAGGCATCCCGCCGCTCAATGGGCGTCTGGGCAATCAGCTCCTCCGGCAGATCAAAATAGAAATCATGTGTTTTCATCGTTATCGCTCGTTTCATCCAAATGTCGCTTCATTATATAATATTGTATCCCAGGATTCAACCTTTTTGCATGAAAACAGCGCCGCCCATCGGGCGGCGCTGCTCTGTGCCATAATGAAAGAATTACACCAAGACAGCCTTGTGGAACACCTTCTTGCCCTTCTTGATCACCAGGCCCTCGCCGGTGAAGTTCTCGCAGCCGAAGGTGGCGTCAATGGCGTCGATCTTCTTATCCGCCACGGTGACGCCCCCCTGCTGCACCAGGCGGCGGGCCTCGCCCTTGGAGGCGGCCAGGCCGCACTTCACCAGCAGCGTCAGCACGTCGATGACGCCGCCGCCGAAGTCGTCGTTGGTCAGCTCCGTGGTAGGCATGTCGGCGGTGCTGCCGCCTCCGGCAAACAGTGCCTTGGCAGCGGCCTCGGCCTTCCGGGCCTCCTCCTCGCCGTGGACCATCTTGGTCAGCTCGAAGGCAAGGATGGCCTTTGCCTCGTTGAGCTGGGCGCCCTCCCAGGCATCCATCTTATCAATCTCCTCCAAAGGCAGGAAGGTCAGCATACGGATGCACTTCATCACGTCGGCGTCGTCCACGTTGCGCCAGTACTGGTAGAACTGGAAGGGGCTGGTCTTGTTGGCGTCCAGCCACACAGCGTTGCCATCCCGCGCAGGATGCCCAGGATCTTCTCCACGTCCGCGGCGATGATCTCCCGCGGCGCGTCGTACTTCCCGCACATGGCGTCCGTGATAGCCTCGGCCGTGGTCTCCTCCTTCAGGCAATCGACGATAAAGGCAGCCGTCTCGTTGCTGCGCACGATGCCGTGGAAGGATTCTCCGCCCAACGGCACCAGAAACTGGGTACCGTCGATCATCTGGGTAACAAAGTCTTTTTTCAGTTTCATATCGGCACTCTCCTCAGCAGATGAAGTCATCCTCATCGGTCTTCTTGTCGTCTTCCGTC
This sequence comes from Oscillospiraceae bacterium, assembly GCA_017412585.1. Lineage (GTDB taxonomy): Bacteria > Bacillota > Clostridia > Oscillospirales > Oscillospiraceae > Vescimonas. The sequence goes on along the minus strand of JAFPXK010000058.1, from coordinate 186 downwards.
CGGTCCATCTCGCGCCTGATGGTGTTCAGGGCCATCAGCTCCCGCATTTCCCTGCAGTGGGTATCCCTCCAGGGACAGGCGGAAAAACCGGTGCACTCCGGCAGGAAGGTACAGCCGCGGCATTTTTCCCGCGTCCGGTCCGTCCGGCAGAACTCCCGCCGGGCCGCCTCGTCGGTCACCCCGCGG
>JAFPXK010000057.1 GCA_017412585.1 Oscillospiraceae bacterium | reverse complement strand
CCGATGCCGCCGAAGCTGGTGGTGGCCACAGGCAGCACCTCGCCCTGGGCGATGTAGGCGCGCAGACGGCCCTCGCTGTCGCACTGGAGGCGGTAGAAGGTGATCTCGCCGGGGGCGATGTCGCCCTCCAGGGTGCCGCGGGTGAAGTCGGGGTCGCTTCCCTCCGGCTCCAAGAGGCGGTGCTGGATGAGCTGGTACTTCACGGCACGGTCGGCGCACATCTTGCAGGAGGGGGTGTTGCCGCAGTGGAAGCCCATGAAGGTGTCGGTGAGGCTGTAATCGTACTTGCCCTTGATCTGGCTCTCCCACATCTGGGCGGGGACGGAGTTATTGATGTCCAGGATGGTGACGGCGTCCTGGGACACGCAGGCGCCGATGTACTCAGAAAGGGCGCCGTAGATGTCCACCTCGCAGCTCACCGGGATGCCACGGGCGGCCAGGCGGGAGTTGACGAAGCAGGGCTCGAAGCCGAATTGCTCCGGGAAGGCGGGCCAGCACTTGTCGGCAAAGGCCACGTACTTCCGGGCGCCCTTGTGGGCCTCCGCCCAATCCAGCAGCGTCAGCTCAAACTGGGCCATGCGCTCCAGCATATCGGGGAAGTAGCGGCCCTCGCCCATCTCGGCGGCCATGTCGGCGCAGACGGCGGGAATGCGCTGGTCGCCGGCGTGGGCCTTGTAGCTCACCAGCAGGTCCAGCTCGGAGTTCTCCTCGATCTCCACGCCGATCTCGTAGAGGCCCTTGATAGGAGCGTTGCAGGCGAAAAAGTCCTGGGGCCGGGGGCCGAAGGTGATGATCTTCAGATTCTGCACGCCGATGACGGCCCGGGCGATGGGCACGAAGTCGCAGATCATGTCACGGATGTCGGCGGCGGTGCCCACGGGGTACTCGGGGATATAGCCCTTCAAGTGGCGCATGCCCAGGTTGTAGGAGCAGTTCAGCATGCCGCAGTAGGCGTCGCCCCGGCCGTTGATGAGGTCGCCGTCACCCTCGGCGGCGGCCACGAACATGCAGGGGCCGTCGAAGTGTTTGGCAATCAGGGTTTCGGGGGTCTCGGGGCCGAAGTTGCCCAGGAACACCACCAGGGCGTTGCACTCGGCGGCTTGTACGTCCGCCACGGCGGCAAGCATATCTTTTTCGTTCTCCACGGTGACGGGGCACTCGTAGAGGCCGCCCTCGCAGGCCTTGACGATGGCCTGGCGGCGGGCGATGGACAGGGAGATGGGGAAGCAGTCGCGGCTGACGGCGATGATGCCCAGCTTGACCTCGGGGATGTTCTGCATGGTTCGTTCCTCCTATTATAATAATCAATCAGTGGTTGGCAATGTCGATGTTGGGACCCTCCAGCCCCACGTAGGCGCCCCGCCCCGCCTCCTTGGCATCGGGGTGGGCCAGCAGCCACTTGTTGCAGGCCCAGAGCATATTGTCCTCCTGGCAGTGGGGCACGGCATCGGGGCGGGGGGTGTTGGTGCCCCGGGGCAGGGCCACCGCCACCCGGAAGCCGTCGGCGGCGTCGGTGTGGCAGGGGGCGTAGTGCAGCGTGGTGGCGTACACCTCCACAGCCACCCCGGCGGGGACCCGGAAGGCCATCACGGTGTCGGTGTGCAGCTTGCCGCCCACAATATCCTGCTCCCGGCCCAGCAGCAGCACGAAGTCGTGGGTGCCCACGTTGACCTCGCTGTCCCGGTGGTACTCCAGGCAGTTGAGCCGGGTGTTATGGCCCCAGCACATGCCAAGCTGCATGGGCATGCCGCCGTAGAACCGCTGGGTCAGCTCGCCGAAGATGGCGCAGCTCTCCAGCTCCGGGATGGAGGGCCGGTAGGCCGTGCCCTCCTCCGGCAGGGGGAAGGCGGACATGGCGGCGCAGAGCTGGGTGGTCACGTAGCCCTCCAGCACCTTGCCGTAAGGGCGAAATTCAGGGTCGTAAACGGAATAGATGTGCATATAATGGCCTCCTTTTTAGGATAGATAGGGGAAGGTATCCCGCAGGGCGGGGTAAATACGGCGGAATTTCCGGTACTGGGCCTCATAGCGCTCCGTCAGCGCCGGGTCGGGCAGCGTCACCTCCGCCACCTGCACCAGGGCGTCTGCCGCAGCGGCAACGGAAGAATAGCACCCGGCCCCCACCATGGCCAGCATGGCGGCGCCGTAGCCGGGGCCCTGCTCGGTTTTCACCATCTCCAGGGGGATACCCAGGACGGCGGCGAAGATCTTGCGCCACAGGGGGGATTTGCTGCCGCCGCCGCAAATACGGGTGGCGGGAATGGTGAGCCCCAGGCTCCGGGCCACCTCGAAGCTGTCCCGGATGGCGAAGGCCACCCCCTCCAGCACCGCCTGCACCATGTCGGCGCGGGTGGTGTCCATGGTCATGCCCACGAAGGCGCCACGGGCGGCGGTGTCGTTGATGGGGCTGCGCTCGCCCATGAGATAGGGCAGGAAGAAGGTATGGTTGCAGCCCAGGCGGTGGTCGGTGATGTCCTTTTGCAGCGCCCCGTAGTCGCTGCTGCCTATGATATCGTCGCAGAACCATTTGTTGCAGCTGGCGGCGGAGAGCATGCAGCCCATCAGGTGGTAGCCGCCGTCGGCGTGAGCGAAGGCGTGGAGGGCGTTGTGGGGGTCCACACTGAAGTGGCGGGAGGAGATGAACACGGTGCCGCTGGTGCCCAGGGACAGGTTGCAGCCCCCCTCCCCCACCACGCCGGTGCCTACGGCAGCGGCGGCGTTGTCCCCCGCCCCGGCCACCACCCGGGTGGCGGCAGGCAGGCCCAGATCACGGGCCACGTCGGGCCGCAGCGTGCCCATGACCTGGAAGCTCTCGTAGAGCCTGGGCATCCAGTCCTCCGAGACGTGGCAGATGTCCAGCATCTCTTTCGACCAGCACCTGTGTGCCACGTCCAGCAGCAGCGTGCCGCTGGCGTCGGAATAGTCCGAGGCGTGGACGCCGGTGAGGCAGAAGTTAATATAGTCCTTGGGCAGCATCACCTTGGCGATGCGCCCGTAGTTGTCCGGCTCGTGCTTTTGCAGCCACAGCAGCTTGGGGGCGGTGAAGCCGGCAAAGGCAATGTTGGCGGTGAGGCGGGAGAGCTTCTCCTTGCCCACGGCGGTGTTGAGCCACGCCGTCTCCTCCGCGGTGCGGCTGTCGTTCCACAAAATGGCAGGGCGGATGACGTTGTCGCCGCCGTCCAGGGCCACCAGGCCGTGCATCTGTCCCCCGGCGCCGATAGCGGCCACTTCGCTGCCGTCGATGCCGTCCAGCAGTGTCCGGATGCCCTCCCGGCAGGCCTGCCACCAGTCCTCCGGCCGCTGCTCCGACCAGCCGGGACGGGGGAAGGACAGGGGGTATTCCCGGGTAACGGTGCGGACGATCTCGCCGGAGACGCTGACCAGCAACAGCTTGACGGCGGAGGTGCCCAGGTCGATGCCGATGGTATACATTTGTCCACTTCCCTTCCACGTTATTAAGGCCAGTATAGCCATTTGACCGGCGGTTTTCTATGACGATTGTGAAATTGTGATTAGACAATCTTGACCTTTTAGTAACTTTGGCAAAGTGGATAGTTTCAAGGTCATTTTTTGTGAAAAATGGCGAAAACTCCGCTCCCATCACAGGGAACGGAGCATTTCTTCACTTTCTTCCCGGGTGTAAAACCGCTCCCGGGAATAGACGGATGTTTGCTTTTCACCGGAGGGCAGGGCGGGCAGGGAGCGGCTGTAGGCCTCCGGCGTCATGCCGGCGTAGGCCTTGAAGCACTGGGAGAAATACCGGTAGTCGGAAAACCCGGCGGCCTCGCACACGTCCAGCATCCGCATGCCGCCGGCGCGGATCATGCGGCAGGCGGCGTGGAAGCGAATGCCGCTGACGTACTGCTGAAAGGTCTGGTTCAGGTTCTCCTTGAGAAAGCGGGACAGGTAGCTGACGGAGCAGCCCTCGGCGGCGGCAAAATCGGCAAGGCGGATGGGGGTGCGGTAGTTCTCGTCCACGAAGGCCAGGAACCGGGCCAGGCGGGCGCTGCGCTTGTCGGCGCTGGTCTGCTCCTCCGCCGTCATGCGGTGGATGGGCAGCAGCGGCAGCAGCAGCCCCAGCAAATCAGCGCACGCCGCCGTGCAGCCCAGGGCGTAGAAGGGCTCCTGCCCCAGATACCGGGCCGTCAGCTCCCGCAGCATGTCGTAAACCCTCTGGCGCTGCGCCGCCGTCAGGGCCTCGGTGATATCGGGCCGGGGGATGGTGACTGAGCGCAGCTCCGGGCAGGTCAGGTCAAAGCTGTGAGGCGACACCTGGAGGCACAAAAAGGTGGCAGGGCCGTCCTGCATGGTGAACTCATGGACCTGGTTGGGGGCAAAGAGCAGCAAGTCCCCCTTTCCCGCCGTGACACGGCGGCGGCTGCACTGGACGGCCAGGCTGCCGGAGAGGAGCCAGATCAGCTCCCATTCCGGGTGAAAGTGGGGGGTGCGGTACTCCACCGTGTCAAAAAACACGCTGATGCCGCTGATATGCTGATGGCGGATGATCTCCAGCTCGTTCACGGGCGCGCCCCCCTTTCTATGGCCCTATCATAGTCTTTTTTACGCCAGATGGCAAGATAAAAGCTGACCGGGAGCCGTTCCACAGTCAGCTTTTACAGTATTATGATTACACCGTTTCGATGCGGATGACGTTGGTGTTGCCGCTCTGGCCGCTGGTGTTGCCGCCGGTCATGACCACGGTGTCCCCCTGGTGCAGGCCCAGGGCGTCCCGGGAGGCGCGGAGGGCGTAGAAGTTCAGCACCTCCATGCTGGGGAACTGCTCCGTGAGGATGGGCAGCACGCCCCAGGACAGGGACAGCTTATACCACGCCTTTTCCCCCGTGGCCAGGCCCACGATGTCGATGGGGGCCCGGAAGCGGGACACCATGCGCACGGTGAGGCCGCTGATGGAGGTGACCACGATGGCCTTGGCGCTCAGGTCGATAGCCATGGTGCAGGCGGCGTGGGAGATGGCGTCCACCCGGTTCTGGATGACGAAATTCTCCCGGTGGAAGCGGCCCACGTAGTTGATGTGCTTCTCCGTCTCCTCGGCGATCTCGCTCATGACCCGCACGGCGTCCACCGGGAACTTGCCGGCGGCGGACTCACCGGAGAGCATAATGGCGCTGGTGCCGTCGTAAACGGCGTTGGCCACGTCGCTGATCTCCGCCCGGGTGGGGCGGGGATTGGTGATCATGCTCTCCAGCATCTCCGTGGCGGTGATGACCCGCTTGCCCAGCAGGCGGCACTTGGTGATGAGGAACTTCTGGATGGCGGGCAGCTCGGTGAAGGGCACCTCCACGCCCAGGTCGCCCCGGGCCACCATGATGCCCTCGCAGGCGGAACAGATGTCCTCGATGTTGTCCACGCCGGACTGGTTCTCAATCTTGGCGATCACGTCGATGTCGCCGCCGCCGTTGGCGGCCAGGAAGGCCTTCAAATCCAGCAGGTCCTGCTTGCAGGACACGAAGGACGCGGCCACAAAGTCCACGTCGTTCTCGATGCCGAAGAGCAGGTCCGCTTTGTCCTGCTCGCTGAGGTAAATCTGGTGCATCACCCGGCCGGGGAAGCTCATGCTCTTGCGGTCGGACAGCACGCCGCCGTTCACCACCCGGCAGCGGATTTCCGTGCCCTCGATGGCCGTCACGTCGAAGCTGACCAGGCCGTTGTTCACCAGGATGCGGTCGCCCACGGACAGGTCGTCGGCCAGTCCCTTGTAGTTGACGGACACGATGGTGTCGTCGCCCATCAGGTCCCGGGTGGTGAAGGTGAAGTCAGCGCCGTCGGGCAGGGTGATTTTGCCGCCCTGGAACAGGCCGATGCGGTACTCGGGGCCCTTGGTGTCCAGCATGATGGCGATGGGCAGGTTCAGCTCCACCCGGACGGCCTTGATCATGTCGATGGTCTTTTTGTGGCCCTCGTGGGTACCGTGGGAGAAGTTGAGCCGGGCCACGTTCAGGCCCTGGCGGCACATCTCCCGGAACACGGCGGGGTCCTGGCTGGCGGGGCCGATGGTGCCGATGATTTTCGTCTTTCTCATAATGCGGTCGTCCTTTCCGAAACAGGCAGCCATATCCACGGCCCGCCGTCATAGTGGGCTGATTTTATCACATTTTGGGGCAAGGCACAATACGCCTGCGGGAAATGGTTATGGATTTTTCGGATAATTGGAAAATATTGCTTTCCCTTTGGCCCGCCGGGGGCTATAATGGGGGCAACGCCAGAAAGAAGGTGTGGGAAATGGAATTGCTGCCGCTGACGGCGGAATATGACGCCGCCATGGCCCGGATTGTCCGGGAGAATCTGAAAGCCCACGGCCTGGACATTCCGGGCACGGCCTATTATGACGACAGCCTGGACCACCTGTCCCGGTATTACGCCGCCCCCGGCCGGGGGTACTGGGTGCTGTGGGACGGCGGCGTAGCGGGCGGCGCGGGGCTGGCGGAAACGGACGTGCTGCCTGGCTTCGCGGAGCTGCAAAAGCTGTACCTCCGGGACGACGCCAAGGGCCGCGGCCTGGGCCGGCGGCTGACGGAGCACGTGGAGGCCATGGCCCGGGAAATGGGCTACCGGGGCCTCTACCTGGAGACCCACACCAACCTGACCGCGGCCCTGGCCCTATACGAAAAACTGGGCTACCGGCAGATAGCCCGCCCGGACAGCGTGGTGCATGGAACGATGGATCGGTTTTACATGAAGGAATGGGATTGAAGCACGGATAAACCCGCGCCGGGCATACCCGGCGCGGGTCTTTTCATCTCCCCAGGGCAAAGGCCTTGCGGTACTTGGCGGGGGAATAGCCTGTGACCTCGTGGAAGCATTTGATAAAGAAATTCTGGGAGCTGAAGGCCAGGCGCTCGGCAATCTCACGGACGGACAGGTCGGTGGATTCCAGCAGCACCTTGGCCTTCTCGATTTTGGCGAAGCGGATATAGAGATAGAGGGGTATGCCGGTCTCCTTTTTGAATTTATCGGTGAGGTAATACTCCGTATAGCCCGTAAGTGCCGCCAGGTCGGCCAGGCGGATTTTTTTGTCCAGGCTCAGCTCAACGTAGGCGCAGCACTTCTGGACGGCGGGGGAGTAATCGGGGTTGACCCGGAGGTTGTGGACACGGTAGATGAAGTCGTGATACATGGTCTGGGCCAGGGCGCTGAGCTCGCCGGTGTCCCGGCTGCGGACGGCGGAGGCGATGTAGGCGTCGCCCAGGGGATAGGCCACCTCCGGGCTGAGGCCCCCCTCAATGGCCGCGCGGCAGACGAGAGAGGTGAACACGATGATGCTGATGCGGTTCTGCTGGAGGGGGTCCTCCCCCTGGACGGGCACGCCGGGGCTGAGGCTGGAGGACAGGTCCAGGGCGTGCTGATAGTTGATGTCGCCGTTGCGCACCATCTGCAGCATGGCCCGCTCCGCCTGGTAGACCTTGGTGCGGTCCCGGCCCTGGGGGATGGGGTCGGCGTGGCCGGGGGCGGCGGTCTGCTGCAGGGCAGACAGCTCCAGCCGGCTGCCGGTGAGGGCGTTGTGGACCATCATCACGTAGCGGCTGAAAATGGCGTAGGGCATCACCGGCAGGAAGGGCAGGCGGCGCAGCAGCGCCACGGCCCAGCGGGCGTCGGCGGCGTCGTCGGTATAGCTGCGGAGGGTGCTGCGGAGCTGGGACTCGGTGGGCAGGGTGTAGAACACGGGGCCTGCCACGAACACCAGGCTGCCCCGGCGCTCCGTCTCAAAGGTGACGGCCCACTGCATGCCGATGGGGGAGCCGATGAGCCGGGGCTCACCCGCCTCCGCCGCCCCAAGGGCCCTCTCCCAGCCGCCGAAGCGGAGAAACGCCCGCTCCAGCAGGGGCCTGTCCTCCTCGGGACAGGATGTGCCCAGGCAGCGGCCCTCCCGGGTGAAGCACCAGACATAGAACTGCTCGTTGGCCGGTATCATGGCCTGAAGCAGCTGGAGATTCTGCTCCGCCTGGGTGATGGTGGACGCCATAGGGGTCTCCCCTTTCCGATTCGCGGCGGCGCAAAGAGCACGAATGAGTATAACTTTTCGTGAATCAGTGGCTTTACGCTGTCGCCCTGTGTTACTATAATGAAACCATATTATTGCGGAAATAGCAAGAATTGATTTGGATTTCGGTAAAATAGTCTCTCTTTTCCAATATGGCGAAAGAGTGAAACATGAAAGGATGGCGGCCATGGAAGCGCGGGCACTGAAGACGGAGTATCTGGTGGATCCCCTGGGGCTGGGCACGCGGCAGCCCCGGCTGAGCTGGCTGTGCCAGGGCGGCCAGGCCCAGACGGCCTACGAAATCGAGGCCCGGCGAGGTGCCGACGTAATATGGCGCAGCGGCAAGGTGGCCAGCCGGGAGATGAACGCCATCTTCGGCGGCCAGGTCCACAGCCGGGAGCGCATCCACTGGCGTGTGCGGCTGTGGGACGAGAACGGCGCGGCGGGCCCGTGGCGGGAGGCCTGGTTTGAGATGGGCCTTCTGGACCAGGGCGACTATGTGGCCCAATGGATCGACCCGGAGCTTGACCGGGATCCCCAGGCCCACAAGCCCGCCAGCATTCTCCGGCGGACCTTCACCGTGCCGGAGAGCTTTCGTCAGGCCAGGCTGTACGTCACCTGCCACGGCCTTTACGTGGCGGAACTCAACGGCGTGCGGGTGGGCGACGCCGTGCTGACCCCGGGCACGTCCACCTATGATAAAAGGCTGTTCGTCCAGACCTACGACGTGACGGCGCTGCTCCGCCCCGGCGAGAACGAGGCCGTCGTCACCCTGGGCGACGGCTGGTACAGAAGCTGCTCCGGCGTAGACGGCGACAGGAACCTGTACGGCGAGGACGTGGCGCTGTACTTCCAGTTGGAGGTGGACGGCGCGGCGGCGTGCCTGTCGGACGGACAGTGGCAGGCCAGCCAGGACGGCCCCATCCGGGAAAACGACATGCAGCAGGGCGAGGTGGTGGACGCCCGGCGCGTTCCCCAGACGTGGCACGGCGTGACGGTGCGGGACTACGGCACCGCCAACCTGGCCTGCGCCGACTGCGTGCCCATCCGGGAGCACGAGCATTTCACCGGCCGTCTTTTCACCACCCCCAACGGTGAAAGGGTGCTGGATTTCGGCCAGAACATGGCGGGATACCTCTCCTTTACCCTGACGGCCCGGGCGGGCCAGACCATTACCCTTTGGTGCGGCGAGACCCTGGATGAAAAGGGCAACTTCACCCAGGAGAACTTCCAGGACCGTCAGCGCCACAAGGAGGGCGGCACACGGCAGCAGGTGGTGTACACCTGCCGGGAGGGCCGCAACGAGTATAAGACCACCTTCTCCCTGTGGGGCTTCCGCTACGCCAGGGTGGAGACGGATATCGACCTGACGGACGCGGTGTTCACCGCCATCGCCGTCTACTCCGACATGGCGCGGACGGGGTGGTTCACCTGCGGCAACGAGGACGTGAACCGCCTGGTGGAGAACACGGTGTGGAGCATGAAGTCCAACTTCTGCGACGTGCCCACCGACTGCCCCACCCGGGAGCGGGCCGCCTGGACCGGCGACATGGGCGTGTTCATCGACACGGGGCTGTATCTCATGGACTGCGGCGGCGTGGTGCGGAAATGGCTGGGCGAATGCAGGGTGAACCAGTACGACGACGGCAAAATCGCCAACATCGCCCCCCGGAACAACGTGCCCGGCTTCACTGCAAAGCTGCTGGCTGGCTCCGTGGGCTGGGGCGACGCCGCCATTCTGGTGCCCTGGGCGCTGTACCGCCGCAGCGGCGACGCCCGGATTTTGCAGGAGAACGCGGACATGATGGGCCGGTGGTACGGCTTTTTGGAGAGCCGGGCGGGGCAACAGCAGTCCGCCCCGGATATCAGCGCCATCCCGGAGCAGTACAGGGCCATGCTGGCCAAGCTGCCCCCGGAGGCCCTGGCGGAGATGATGCAGAAGTTCGCCCCCGCCCAGAGCGGCGACGGCAATCCCTATGAGAAATACACCATCTCCTCCGGCACCGACTACGGCGAGTGGTGCGAGCCGGACGTGGACAGCGTGGGGGCCATGGGCAAGCCCCAGCCCAAGGTGGCCACCGCCTACTACGCCAAGTCCGGCGCGGTGCTGGCGGAAATCAGCGCCATTCTGGGCGACGAAGCTGCCGCGGCCCACTACCGGGAAATCGCAGATGGCGCCAAAAGGGCCTACCGCCATCTGGCGGCGCCGGAGGGCAGGATTACCTCCCACCGGCAGGCGGAATACGTGCGGGCCATTCGGTTTGACCTGCTGGACGGTGCGGAAAAGCAGCAGGCGGCGCGGGACCTGGACGCGCTGGTGCAGCGCTGCGGATACCATCTCAACACCGGCTTCCTCTCCACCCCCGACCTCTGCCCGGTGCTGGCGGAGAACGGCTGCACCGACACCGCCTACGCCCTGCTACTGCAGCCCACCTGCCCCGGCTGGCTCTATGAGGTGAAGCGGGGCGCCACCACCATCTGGGAGGAGTGGGACGGCGTGGACGAACAGGGCCACGTAAAGGCGTCGCTGAATCACTACTCCAAGGGCGCCGTGTGCGGCTGGCTCTTTGGCGGCGTGTGCGGCATCCGGGTAGACCGGGGCGAAATCACCCTCGCCCCCCAGCCCCATCCCTCCCTGGGCCACGCCGAGGCAAAATACCTCTCCCCCGTGGGCGAAATCGTCAGCGGCTGGCGGTACGACGGCGATACCGTCCGCTATCATTTCTCCCTGCCGGCCAACGCCACCGCCCGCGTTATCCTGCCCGACGGGCGAGAGGCCGTGTTGGGCCCGGGCGACCACACCATGTAATTCCTTGCGTAAGGCAAACCAATCATATATTCTATTGTGAAAAGGAGAATCATCATGGCAAAAGAGAAATTGACCCAGAGCGAAATCGACGGCGTGCAGTATCGCCGCGCCAAACTGTGGCAGATCATCCTGGTGGCCTGCAACGCCCTCAACGGCATGGCCATCTATTCCCTCATCGGCCAGGCGTCCTATGCCGCCAGCATCGGTTTCGGCATCTCCACGCTGCTGGTGGGCGGTCTGCTGACCTTCACCCGCATTTTCGACGCCATCACCGACCCGCTGCTGGCCTTCCTGTATGACCGGGTCAACACCCCCTTCGGCAAGATCCGTCCCCTGATGCTGCTGGGCTGGCTGATCCAGTCCCTGGGCGTGATGTGCATGTTCTCCTGGACAGCCAGCAAGGGCTTCGGCGTGGGCATGTTCCTCATCACCTACATGGTGTACGTCATCGGCTACACCATCGTGAATATGACCGCCCAGACCCTGCCCGCCCTGCTGACCAACGACCCCCGGCAGCGGCCCACTGTGGGCGTGTGGCAGACGGTGTTCAACTACCTGGTGCCCATGGCCTTCACCATCATCCTCAACACCAAGCTGCTGCCCAAGTACGGCGAAATCACCGTGACCGAGGCCGGCGGCTACGCCGTCAACTACTCCCAGGCGTACCTCACCGCCGCCGCCATCTTTACCGTGCTGGTGTCCCTGGTGGGCGTGATCCTGTGCTGCGTCGGCATCTCCGCCTACGACAAGCCCGAGAACTTCCGGGGCACCAACAAGAGCGCCGAGCGGCTGAAGTGGAAGGATATGTGGGCGGTGCTCAGCAAGAATAAGCCCCTCCAGGCCTACATCATCTCCGCCTCCTCCGACAAGATTGCCCAGCAGGCCGGCTCCACCGCCATCGTGGGCACCATGCTCAGCGGCATCCTCATCGGCAACATGACCATCGCCACCTACCTGTCTGTGGGCGGTATGCTGCCGTCCATCATCTTCGCCATCCTGGGCGCCCGGTACTGCGGCAAGCACGGCAACAAGGAGGCCATCGTCAACTGGGCCAAGTACTGCATCTACGCCAACATCGTAATGATTGCCTTCTTCACCATCACCTGGTTCACCGTGGGCACCGGCACCATCGCCGGCTTCGGCATCACCATGATCATCTACATCCTGCTGACGCTGGTGTGCAACGGCTTTATGATGGCCGGCACCACCGCCAACACCGCCTTTATGGCCGACATCATCGACTATGAGCTGGACCGCAGCGGCAAGTACATCCCCGCCGTGGTGTCCGGCACCTACTCCCTGGTGGACAAGATCGTGTCCTCCTTCTCCGCATTGATTGCCACCGGCTGCGTGGCCCTCATCGGCTACACCGCCACCATGCCCCAGCCCGGCGACACCCCCACCGGCGCCATCTTCGCCGTCACCATGTTCCTGCGCTACGGCCTGGCCATCCTGGGCTGGATCTGCACGCTGCTGGCCATGCGCACCTGCCGCCTGGGCAAGAGCGAGATGGTGGAGGTGCAGAAGCGCATCGAGGACAAAAAGGCTGAGGCCCAGGCCGAGCTCTTCGAGGAAGAACTGCACAAGGGAGACCCTGAGAATGCGTAAAATAACGACTTTGCACCAGGGCTGGCGGTTTCTGAAAGCCGACCTGCCTGTGGAAACGGCCATGGCCTACGCCCCCCGGGGCGAGGCCGTCACCGTGCCCCACACCTGGAACGCCATGGACGGCCAGGACGGCGGCAACGACTACCACCGGGGCCGCTGCTGGTACGTCCGGGAGCTGACGGCGGAGGAGACCGCCGGGGAGCGGCTGTTTCTGGAGATCAACGGCGCCAACCACACCTGTGAGGTGTATCTCAACGGCGAGAAGCTGGCCATCCACGAGGGGGGCTATGCCACCTTCCGTGTGTCCCTCACCGGCCACCTGGCGGCAAAAAACGTGCTGGCCATCGCCGTGGACAACCGGGACAGCGACCACGTGTACCCCCAGAAGGCGGACTTCACCTTCTACGGCGGCCTGTACCGGGACGTGAATCTGATTGCCGTGCCCGCAGAGCATTTCGAGCTTTTGAAGGACGGCACCCCCGGCATCAAGGTGACCCCCGTGGTGGATTTGGCAAAGAAAACCGCCACCGTCACTGTGGAGACCTGGCACAACGGCGAGAGCGTCACCATCACCGTAAACGGCGAGAGCCAGACCGTGGCGCGCTGCGCGACCTTTACCATTGACAACGTCCACCTGTGGGACGGCGTTTATGACCCCTATCTTTACACTGCCACCGCCACCCTGCCCTCCGGCGATACCGTGTCCGCCCGCTTCGGCTGCCGGGTGTTCGCCTGCGACCCGGAGAAGGGCTTCTTCCTCAACGGCCGCAGCTATCCCCTGCGGGGCGTCAGCCGCCACCAGGACCGGAAGGGCCTGGGCAACGCCGTCACCATCAAGGAGCACCGGGAGGACATGGCCATCATCCGGGAGCTGGGGGCCAACACGGTGCGCCTGGCCCATTACCAGCACGCCCGGGAATTCTACGACCTGTGCGACGAAAACGGCATCGTGGTGTGGGCGGAGATCCCCTACATCACCATGCAGATGCAAAACGGGCGGCAGAACACCATCGACCAGATGCGGGAGCTGATTACCCAGTGCTATAACCATCCCTCCATCGCCGTGTGGGGCCTCAGCAACGAGATTACCGCCGCCAGCGTCGTCAATGACGATTTGCTGGAAAATCACCGGGCCCTCAACGACCTGTGCCACCGGATGGACCCCACCCGGCTCACCACCATGGCCAATGTGTTCATGCTGGAGATCGACAGCCCCATCCTGGACATCCCGGATATCAACAGCTATAACCTGTATTTCGGCTGGTATCTGGGGGAGCTTCAGCAGACCGACGAGTTCTTTGACGAGTACCACGCTAAGTACCCCAAACGGGTCATCGGCTTCTCGGAATACGGCGCCGACGCCAACCCCGCCTTCCACAGCAGCCATCCCGAAAAGGGCGACTACACCGAGGAATACCAGGCGCTGTACCACGAGCACATGCTGCGCATGATTCAAGCCCGGCCCTGGCTCTGGGCCACCCACGTGTGGAACCTCTTCGACTTCGCCGCCGACGGCCGGGACGAGGGCGGCAAGCACGGCGAGAACCAAAAGGGCCTGGTCACCTTCGACCGTCAGCTTCGCAAGGACGCCTTTTACCTCTACAAGGCGGCCTGGAACAAAACGGAGCCCTTCGTACACCTGTGCGGCAAGCGTTATGTAAACCGCTGCGAGGACACCACGGAAATCAAGGTGTATTCCAACCAGCCCAAGGTCACCCTGTACGTGGACGGCACCCCCATCGCCACGGCGGAGGGGGAGACGGTGTTCACCTTCTCCGTGCCCCTGCTGGGCGAGCATCTCATCCGGGCGGAGGCGGGCGAGGGCGTCAGCGACGCCATGACCATCCGCCACGTCAGTGCGCCGGACGAGAGCTATATCTTCAACAAGGCCGCCGCCACCGTCACCAACTGGTTTGACGCCGGCGACATCGACCCCACCTGCTTCTCCGTGGGCGACACCCTGGGCGAGATCCGCAGCCACCCCCAGGCCGGGGCCATTGTGGACGCCATGATGGCCAAGGGCGCCGCCGAGCGGGGCGACGTGGCCGACGCGGTGAAGGACAATCCGGCCCTGCAGCGGATGATGGGCCGCATGACCATGCTGAGCCTTCTCAAGCAGGGCGGCGCAGACGAGGAGAGCATCCGCCAGCTCAACCGCGTGTTGCAGGGCATCAAAAAAGCATAATTTCGCCGTATTGCCCCGGGGAGCGTTCTCCGGGGCAAGGCGGCAATCAGAGGTGAAACCCCATGAAAACATACGTACAACAGATCATGCTGGGCACCGTCACCGGCACAGAGCAGCAGGCCCGGGACACCCTGGCAAAAATCAAAGCCGCCGGGTATGACGGCGTGGAGCTGAACCGGTTCATGGTACACCCCTCGTCCATGATGGTGCGCCTTCTGACCCGGGCCGCCGGGATGCCCACCGGCAACGGCGGCAGGCTGGACTGGCACGCGCTGCTGCAAGAGAGCGGCCTTGCCGTGGCCTCTCTCCACGCCGACCTGGGCTCCCTGGAGCGGGAGGTGGACGCGGTGGCGGACGAGGCCCTCCGCTTCGGCACCCACACGGTGGTCATCACCGGCATGTACCGCTTCGACTATTCCGACGAAACCGCCGTCCGGGATCTGGCTGCCCGGCTCAACCGCTGCGGCCAAGCGCTGCAGCGCCACGGCGTGCAGCTGCTCTACCACAACCATAACGTGGAGCTGCTCCACGTGGCGCCGGGCCTGCGGGCCTACGACGTGCTGCTCTCCGATACCGACCCAGAGGCGGTGAACTTCGAGTTTGACAGCTACTGGTTCACCGACGGCGGCGCCGACGCCGCCGCCTGGATGGAGCGGCTTGGCTCCCGGATGAAGCTGTGGCACATCAACGACCGGGGCGCCCGGCAATCCGGCCCTGCCATGACCCCCATTCTCAAATGCGACAGCATGGAGCTGGGGGATGGCAACATGGATTTGGAACGGCTGTGGGCCATCGCCGCCAGGAACGGCGTGGAGGACGTGGTGCTGGAGAGCCACCGCAACTGGGTGGACAAGGACCCCGTCAAGAGCCTTAAGCGCAGCGCTCTGTGGCTGAACGAACGAAAGTAACAAAAGGAGAACAAAATGAACTATTTTTGTAATCCGATTAACGTAAATTATCGCTATCAATTCAACGCCGACCCCCGCAGGGGCGGCGCGCTGCAAATCTGCCGGGAGGCCGCCGACCCGTCCCTGATTCTCTTTCAGGGGCGGTATTACCTGTTCGCCTCCATGACGTTGGGGGTGTGGGTGTCCGACGACCTGGCCCACTGGGAAAACCACCGCCTGCCGGAGGAACTGCCCCTGTACGACTACGCTCCGGACGTGCGGGTGATGGGCGAGTGGGTGTATTTCTGCGCCTCCCGCCGGGAGGAGAACTGCGACAGATACCGGACGAAGGACATTCTCCACGGCCCCTATGAAAAGATAGAGGGCTCCTTCCCCTTTTGGGACCCCAACCTGTTTGTGGACGACGACGGCCGGGTGTACTTCTACTGGGGCTGCTCCAACGTGACCCCCATTTACGGCGTGGAGCTGGACCGGAACACCATGCAGCCCAAGGGGGAGCCTTTGGCGCTGATCGAGGGCCATCCCTTCGACATCGGCTACGAGCGCTTCGGCGAGAACAACAGCCTTTTTCCCGCCTCGGAGGCGGAGATTGACGCCAAATATGAGGCCTTCCACAAGGCCCAGGGCATCCCGGAGAGCATGATTCCCGAAAATGTGAAGCCCCTCATCCGGGGTATGTTCTCCAACCGGCCCTACATCGAGGGGGCCTGGATGGATAAGCACGGCGGCAAATACTACCTCCAGTACGCCGCCCCCGGCACCCAGTACAACACCTATTCCGACGGCGTATACGTAGGCGACGGCCCCCTGGGGCCCTTCCGCCTGGCGGACAACGCCCCCTACTCCTACAAGCCCGGCGGCTTCCTGCCCGGTGCGGGCCATGGCTCCACCATGAAGGACAAAGGCGGCTGCTGGTGGCACACCGCCACCATGCGCATCAGCGTCAACCACGACTTTGAGCGCCGGGTGGGCCTGTGGCCCGCCGGGTTTGACCGGGACGGCCAGCTCTACTGCAACCAGCGCTACGGCGACTGGGTCTATGACCTGGACGCCCTGGCCACCGACCCCTGGGCAGAGCCGGAGTGGATGCTCCTCAGCGCCGGAAAGGCCGCCTCCGCCTCCTCCGCCGCCCCAGGCCGCCAGCCGGAGAAGGCCACGGAGGAGAACGTGCAGACCTGGTGGCAGGCCGGGTCAAACAGCCGTGAGGAGTGGCTGCAGGTGGACTTGGGCAAGGTCTATAACGTTCGGGCCGTGCAGGTGAACTTTGCCGACGGCAAGCTGGACATCCCCTGCCCCGGGGATATTCGCCCCGGCTCCCAGGCCCGGTACATCGAGGAGCGGGATTTGCTGACCCAGTGGAAGCTGCTGGGCAGCGAGGACGGCGAGGCTTGGTTCACCATTGAGGACAAGTCGGCGGCGGAGACGGATTTGAGCCACGACCTGGTGGTGCGCCCCGAGGGCTTTGGTGCCCGGTACCTGCGGCTCCAGGACATGGCGGTGCCCTACGGCCAGGCCCCCTGCGTGTCGGGTCTGCGGGTGTTCGGTTTGGGGGGTGGTGACGCTCCCGCCCCGGCGGACTTTACCTGCCGCCGGGAGGACAACGGCCTGGATATGACCGTGGACATTGCCCCCGTGGAGGGGGCTGTGGGCTACAACATTCTCTTTGGCAACGACCCCGAAACGCTGTACCACAGCGACATGGTGTTCGCCGCCGGGGAGCACCGGGTGGGCGCGCTGGTAAAGGGCCGGGACTACTGGGTGCAAGTGGACACCTTTAACGAAAACGGCATCACCCACGGCAAGTGTGTAAAACTGTCATAAGGAGGGCAAAACATGGCTTTTCCCAAGGGATTTTTCATCGGTGCCGCCACGGCGGCCCATCAGGTGGAGGGCAACAATATCCACAGCGACTACTGGGCCCAGGAGCTGCTGCCCCACACCAGCTTTGCCGAGCCCAGCGGGTTGGCTTGCGACCACTACCACCGCTACGAGGAGGACATTGCACTGCTGGCCCGGGCGGGGCTGAACGCCTACCGCTTCTCCATTGAGTGGGCCCGCATCGAGCCGGAGGAGGGCAAGTTTGACCGGCAGGAGATCGAGCATTACCGCCAGGTCATCGCCTGCTGCAAGGCCCGCGGCGTGGAGCCCATCGTCACCCTCCACCACTTCACCTCCCCGGCCTGGCTCATCCGCAAGGGCGGCTGGGAGGCGGAGAGCACCATCGAATACTTCCGCCGCTACGCCGCTTATGTAACGGAAAAACTGGGCGGCGAGCTGCGCTATATCTGCACCATCAATGAGGCCAACATGGGCTTGCAGCTGGCCGCCATCTCCAAGCGGTATATGCTGATGGCCCAGCAGGCGGCCCAGGCCAAGAGCGCCGAGGGCACCGTCCAGGTGGGCATGAACTTCGAGAAGATGATGGAGAACATGAAATACGCTGCCATGGAGAACGCCCAGGTGTTCGGTACGCCCCAGCCCCAGATTTTCGTCTCCTCCCGCACGGCGGAGGGCGACATTCTGGTGTTCCGGGCCCACCAGGCGGCCAAGGCGGCCATCAAGGCCCTGTACCCCCATATCCAGGTGGGCATCACCCTCTCCATGCACGACTGCCAGGCGGCAGAGGGCGGCGAGGCCGCCGCTGCGGCGGAGTGGGACGAGGAGTTCCGCCACTATCTGCCCTATATCCGGGACGATGACTTCCTGGGCGTGCAGAACTACACCCGCACCCTGTTCGGCCCCCAGGGCCAGTTGCCCGCCCCCCAGGGCGCGGAGCTGACCCAGATGGAGTACGAGTTCTATCCCCAGGCGCTGGCGCATGTTATCCGCAAGGTGCATGAGGATTTCAAGGGCGATCTGATCGTAACGGAAAACGGCGTGGCCGTGGCCGACGACAGCCGCCGGGTGGAATTCATCCGCCAGGCCCTGGCCGGTGTGGAACGCTGCGTCCGCGACGGCATCCCCGTCAAGGGCTACTGCTACTGGAGCCTGATGGACAACTTTGAGTGGCAAAAGGGCTACGCCATGACCTTCGGGCTGATGGCGGTGGATCGGGCCACCATGGAGCGCCATCCCAAAGAGAGCCTTGCTTTCCTGGGCAGCTACACCAAATAAAGCCGCATAGAAAATGCCGTCAGCCCGTAGGCTGACGGCGTTTCCTTTTTCAAGATGGCCTTATCTCTCTTTCACATAGGACACGATATACTCCGTGCGTTCCGGGGCGGCGAGGCCGGGGTCGGCAAACACAAAGCGGCCTGCGTGGCCCTCCTCCTCCATGGTCAGGTCGAAATGGCACAGGGCGATGCCCATATCCACCTTCTGGATATCCCCCAGCGGGGTGTCCCGCATGGTGCGCTCCTCGTAGAAATGGACGGTGTCGCCCGCCGCCACCGCCCGCCAGGGCTGCTTGTTGGTGGCGGAGGGGGCCCAGCGCGTCAGTTCCAGGGCCCGGGCGAAGTCCCCCGCCTGGTCCGGCGTCAGCGGGGCGGAGAAATCCCCCCGGAAATACAGCTTTTCAAAGGCGATGCGGTCATCGGCCTTCAGGCCCTTGCGCATCAGCGTGTCCCGGACGGAGCGCTTTTGGGCGGCGTGGCCCACAGGGCTGGCCACCGCCATCACCTCGTCGCCGGTGAGGGCCATGGCGGCCTCGAAGGCGGGGCGGTTGATGGACGCGGCCAGCATCACCGTGCCCAGGCCCAGGGAGGCGGCGTAAAGGCAGACGCTCTCAAAGCTGTACCCATAGGCCAGCTCGTAATGGGGCTGACGGCCCACCTTGGCGCACAGATACAGGTCGGCCCCCACCACCACAGGGCTGGTAAGGCCGTGGGCGGCGCTGTCCAGCAGGCGGAACGCCACCGGCACGCCGAAGGGATTGGCCACGTCTGCCACATAGTGAAGCAGGGCCTCCCGCTCGGCCACGGTGATGCCGCTGCCGTCAAAGGTGCGGACGCTCTTGCGGCGGCGGATGGCCTCTTTGGCGGAAAACATCATAGCAATGCTCCTTTCACTTTTCATCGAATATCGGCTCCATGATGCCCATGGGCCGGACCAAATGGCGGAGAATGTCGGATATCATTTCCGGCCATCTGACGAAAAAACGCGATTATGCGTCGGATTTGCCGGCGGCCAGGAGGGCCTCCACCTCCGCCCGCTTTTCATAGAGGACGCAGCCTCCGGCGTGGTCCTCCAGCAAGAAGTCGCCGCTGCGGAGAGCGGTGAACAGGGGCGAATGCATGGCCTCACGCAGCGAGGTATTGCGGATATTCACGTCGGAGTAGGGGGAGAAGGGGCAGGGCTCTGCGCCGCCGTGGGAGTTTATGTGGAAGAAGCCGCGGCCCGCTGCCACGCAGCCGCCGGAGCTTTTTTCATCACCGGGGAAGGACACGTACACCATCTCCGGGTGCTCTGCCCGGAGGCGGGCAATCTCGTCGGCCAGATACTGTCGCTCCGCCTCGCCGGGGGCCAGGTGGCGGGCCTCGTCAGTGACGGGGACGAACTCCACGAAAATCACCACCTTGCAGCCCCGGTCAGACAGGGATTGGAGGAAGTCCCGGGAGGTGACGTGGCGGAGATTCTCGGTGGTGACGGTGACGGAGGCGCCGAAGATAAGCCCCCGCCGGTGGAACTCGTCCATGTTGGCAACCAGGCGGTCATACACGCCCTTGCCCCGGCGGGCGTCGGTAAGGTCGCGGTCGCCCTCGATGCTCATGACGGGCACCAGGTTGCGGCAGCGGTCAAAGAGATCGAAATAGGCCTTGTCCATAAAGGTGCCGTTGGTGAGGATGGGAAAGAGGATATTCCTGCGGCGTCCGGCAGCCTCGATGACGTCACGGCGCAGCAGGGGCTCGCCGCCTGCCAGAAGGATGAAGCTGATGCCCATGTCGTCGGCCTCATCGAAGATGCGCAGCCACTCCTCGGCGGTGAGCTGCTGCACGGGCCGGGTGTCCACGGTGGCGTGGTTGCAGCGGGAGTAGCACCCGGCGCAGTGGAGGTTGCAGGCGCTGGTGATGCTGGCGATGAGGTAAGACGGCACATGCTCCCCCGCGTCCTCGGCCCGGCGGCGCTTCTGGGACGCGGCGCGGCTGGCGGCGGCAAACTGCACCAAAAAGGCGGTCTCCCGGGGATCCTTCAGGGTGGCCTTCAGGGCGTCGGCCACCACCTGCTCCACCCCTGCCGTCAGGTATGCCTGCAGATCAAATACTTCACTCATGCCAGCACGCTCCTGACGAAGGCGACGGCGGCGGCAATGTCCGCCTCGTCCGGATGGCCGGCGTGGAGGGCGGCGAATTTGCCCCGGCAGTGAAACTCCTTCTCGCACAGGTTCACGCCCGCCTCCCGGGCCACCTTTTTCATCTGGCCATAGGTGGAGTCGATCAGCGCGGCGGTGCTCAGGTTCACCAGGGTGCCGATGTTAGCGGCGTTATCCACCACGAACTGCTTGACGGCCCTGTCCATGCCCGCCCAGTAGACGCTGTTGCACAAAAACAGGAAGTCCGTCTTCTCCTCCAGCGGCTCGGTGACGCTCTTGGCCTCCACCCCCAGCTGGTTGGCAATGGCGTCCGCCAGCTTTTTCGTGTTGCCGGTCTGTGTGTAATAACGAATGGCAATGCGCATAGTTTTGTTTGCTCCTTTGCTGTACAATAATGGATTTGTTGTCAACGCTGCAGCGGAATGATTTACAGTATATGGCAGCCGCGGCGAATTGGCAAGCCCCGGATGGCATAAAATATTCCGCGGCAGCCAGCTTGGCGACCGCTTTCTTATCCGTTGGCGGGATCCTGCGTTTTTTCGCTCTTTTTCAGCAGATCCCCCAGGGTCTTTCCGTAAAAGAAATCGTGGGTCAGCCTGTCATACTCCGCCCAGAGGGGCAGCGTTTCGCACTCCCCCGCCCGGGGACAGGGCGCGGCGCCCTCCGCCAGGCAGGCCACGGTGGCCATCGACCCCTCCATCAGCTCCAGCACGGCGCCGATGGTGTACTCCTCCGGCGATTTCACCAGGCGATAGCCGCCGCCCTTGCCGCTGGCCCCCACGATGAGGCCGCCGGAGACCATGTCCTTGACGATGATCTCCAGATACTTTTTGGAAATGGACTGCCGCTCCGCAATATCCTTCAGCGGAATGAAAGCGCAGGTATCATGCTCCGCCAAATCCAGCAGCACCCGGATGGCATAGCGGCCTCTGGTGGAAATCATAGCATGGCCCCCTTTCTTTTTCCCTATTATACAGTAGGTGACTCTGTAAAAGCAACAGCATTATTTACTAAATTACCTATTGACATAGTAGGTGAATAGATTTATAATCGAGAGCGCAACAGAGAGTACACCTTTGAAGGAGGGTTTTGACAGTGATTTACGCCGACAATGCCGCCACCACACCCATGAGCCCGGCGGCCAGGGAAACGATGGTGTCCCTGCTGGATACCTGTTGGGGCAACGCCTCCAGCCTGTACCTCCACGGGCAGCGGGCCCGGGAGGCGCTGGAAAATGCCCGGGCGGAGGTGGCCAACCTCATCGGCGCCCAGCCCCGGGAGATCGTGTTCACCTCCGGGGGCAGCGAGGCCGACAACCAGGCCATCCGCTCCGCCGCGGCCCTGGGCAAGCGGCAGGGCAAAATGCATATCGTGTCCTCCGCCTTTGAGCACCACGCCGTGCTCCACACCCTGCAGGCCCTGGAAAAGGAGGGTTTCACCGTCACGCTGGTGGACGTCCACCATGACGGGCTGGTGCGGCCTGACGAGGTGGCGGCGGCCATCCGGGACGACACCTGTCTTGTGACCATCATGTACGCCAACAACGAGATCGGCACCATCCAGCCCATCCGGGAAATCGGCGCCATCTGCCGGGAAAAGGGCGTGCTGTTCCACACCGACGCGGTGCAGGCGGTGGGCCATATCCCGGTGGACGTGGTGGCGGATAACATCGACCTGCTCTCCGCCTCGGCCCATAAGTTCCACGGCCCCAAGGGCACGGGCTTCCTGTACGCCCGGCGGGGCGTGGCGCTGACCAGCCTCATCGCCGGCGGCGCCCAGGAGAAGGGCAAGCGGGCCGGCACGGAGAACGTGCCCGCCATCGCCGCCATGGCCACGGCGCTGCGAGAGGCGGTGG
Organism: Oscillospiraceae bacterium; assembly: GCA_017412585.1. GTDB lineage: Bacteria > Bacillota > Clostridia > Oscillospirales > Oscillospiraceae > Vescimonas. The sequence goes on along the minus strand of JAFPXK010000057.1, from coordinate 9,620 downwards.
GCAAGATGGAGGTACGACGCGCCTACCTCACCCGCCTGGGCGACAAACTGATAGACGGCCTGGGCAAGATTCCCCACTCCGCCCTCAACGGCGACAGAGACCACCGTCTCCCCGGAAGCGTCAACTTCTGCTTTGAGGGCATCGAGGGCGAGTCCCTCTTGCTGCTGCTGGACGACAGGGGCATCTGTGCCTCCTCCGGCAGCGCCTGTACCTCCGGCTCCCTGGACCCCAGCCACGTGCTGCTGGCCATCGGGCGGGTACACGACGTGGCCCACGGCTCGCTGCGGCTCACCATTGACGAGGACGTGACAGAGGCGGACGTGGACGCCATCATCCGTGAAACCGCCGACGTGGTGGCCTACCTGCGGGGCTTCTCCCCCATCTGGCGGGATCTGATGGCGGGCAAAAAACAGTTTATCCTGTAAAAAGGAGGCAAAATCATGGCATTATACAGCGAAAAAGTGATGGATCATTTCCGCAACCCCCGGAACGTGGGCGTCATTGAGGACGCCAACGGCATCGGCGAGGTGGGCAACGCCAAATGCGGCGACATCATGAAGATGTATCTGAAAATCGAGGACGGCGTGGTGCAGGACGTGAAGTTCGAGACCTTCGGCTGCGGCAGCGCCATCGCCTCCAGCTCCATGGCCACGGAGCTGATTAAGGGCCAGCCCCTCAGCCAGGTGAAGAAGCTGACCAACAAGGCAGTAGCCGAGGCCCTGGACGGATTGCCCGATTACAAGATTCATTGCAGCGTACTGGCGGAGGAGGCCATTCAATCCGCCCTGGCGGACTATCAAAGACGGACAGGAAACCCCATTGACGACGGGGAAACTGAGAAAGGAACGGTGTGACACTATGGCAAATATCTATCACGGCACCCTGGGACTCATCGGCAACACACCCCTGGTGGAGGTAACGAATATCGAAAAGGCCCTGGGCCTGGCGGCAAAGGTGCTGGTGAAGCTGGAGTATTTCAACCCCGCCGGCAGCGTGAAGGACCGCATTGCCAAGGCCATGATTGAGGACGGGGCGGCCAGGGGGCTGCTGAAGGAGGGCTCCGTCATCATCGAACCCACCAGCGGCAATACCGGCATCGGCCTGGCGGCCATTGCCGCCGCCAAGGGCTACCGCATCATCCTCACCATGCCGGAAACCATGAGCGTGGAGCGGCGCAACATTCTCAAGGCCTATGGCGCCGAGCTGGTGCTCACCGAGGGGGCCAAGGGCATGAAGGGCGCCATCGCCAAGGCGGAGGAGCTGGCCGCCCAGATCCCCGGCAGCTTTATCCCCGGCCAGTTTGTAAACCCCGCCAACCCCGCCATCCACCGTGCCACCACCGGCCCGGAGATCTGGCGTGACACCGATGGCCCCGTGGATATCTTCGTGGCCGGCGTGGGCACCGGCGGCACTGTCACCGGCACCGGCGGCTACCTTAAAGAGCAAAAGCCCCAGGTGCAGGTGGTGGCGGTGGAGCCGGAGGACTCCCCCGTGCTGAGCCAGGGCCGAAGCGGCCCCCACAAGATCCAGGGCATCGGCGCAGGCTTCGTGCCGGAGGTGCTGGATACGGGGGTGTACGATGAGGTGTTCCCCGTGGCCAACGGCGACGCCTTCGCCGCCGCCAAACTGCTGGCCCGGACCGAGGGCATCTCCGTGGGCATCTCCTCCGGCGCGGCCCTCCACGCCGCCCTCTCCCTGGCCAAGCGGCCGGAGAACGCGGGCAAGGTCATTGTGGCCCTGCTGCCCGACAGCGGCGACAGGTATTACTCCACCCCCCTGTTCACCGAGGCGTGAAACCCACATAGAAAAGCGCGGCTCTCCGGCGATTTTCCGGTGAGCCGCGTCAGATTGTCAAAAAAGCATCGCAGATTTCGCGCCCGCAGGCGCGAACCAATGAAATCCGAAAAAAGTGACGACATGCGCGTCACTTTTTTCACTTCTCAGGCTACAGAGTGTGCGAATAGTGCGTCAAAGGCGCACTATTCGTGCGCGCAGTAGACTGCAATCCCATTGTCAAAAAACGGCATGGCCGTTTTTTGACAGGCTCGCGCGGCTCTCCCGAAGCTCGGGGGAGCCGCGTTTTTTGGGCGGAGGGGGATCTGATTTGCAACCCGGCGGCAGGTGTGCTATGATAAACAAAACAGTCTGCATACCCCGAAGTGAGGAGCGCGCCATGGACAACAACAGCTATTTCAATATCGCCGTGTGCATGATGGGGATTCTCATCCTGCTGATCCACGCCGTGAACGTCATCATTAAAAAGCAGAAGCAGCAGGACGAATGGATTCTGCTGGATTTCTTCCTGTTTACCATTGCCCATTTCGCCGCCTACCTCACCTTTACCCTGCTGAAGGCCCGGGGCAGCAGCGATCTGTTGGTGATGGGCTTCTACACCGCCTTTTACATCATGAACAACCTGGAGGTTTTTTTGTTGTTTCGCTACGTCAGGGCCTACATCCCCATGCCCTCCCCCACGGAAAAGGTGTTATCCGCCTTGAGCTACACCGTGTTTTCCCTGTACATTGCGCTGGACATCGCCAATATCTTCACCGGGATTTTCTTCACGGCGGTAGACGGCGTGTACACCCGCAGCCCCACCATGATCCTCTCCCAGGGGTATCAGTTCATTATGTTTGCCGCCATATTGGTGGTGGCGCTGGGCAGCCCCCGGCTGTCCGTCAGGGAAAAAACCGCCTTCGGCATCTACTGTGTGCTGCCGCTGGTGGCCATCCTGCTGCAAAACCGCTTTCCGGGCTTCGCCATTGCCTACGCCTCCATCATCGTGGCCATTGAGGTGCTGATCCTGCTGATCAACATTGAAAAAAACATCGTCATCGCCCGGGAGCGGGAGAAAAACAAGGAGGCCCAGATCCGGCTCATGCTGTCCCAGATCCAGCCCCATTTTATCTACAACTCCCTGTCCTCCATCTCCACGCTTATCGCCATCGACCCGGCCAAGGCCCAGGCGGCGCTGGATCATTTCACCGAATACCTGCGGCACAACCTGTCCTCCCTGACGGAAACCAGGCTGATTCCCTTTACCAGTGAGCTGCGGCATATCCAGTCCTACGTGGCGCTGGAGCAGATGCGGTTCGGCAGCCGGCTGCAAGTGGTGTACGACATTCAGGCCGACGACTTTTCCGTGCCGCCGCTGACCATCCAGCCCATTGTGGAGAACGCCATCAAGCACGGCGTGCTGAAAAAGCTGGAGGGCGGCACGGTGACCATTGCCGCCAGGGAGACCGCTGAGGCGTACATCGTCACCATCCGGGACGACGGCGTGGGCTTTGACCCGGCGGCCATGGACAGCACAGGCAGCCACGTGGGGCTGCGGAACATACAGTACCGCATCGAAAACACCTGCCGCGGCAAGGTGTCAATTGACAGCCGGGCGGACGCGGGCACGGCGGTGACGGTGGCATTTCCCAAGGAGGTAAGGGTATGACGGTTTTGCTGGTGGACGATGAGGAGTTACAGCTCCTCCGGCTGCAAAACGAGGTGAAAAAGGTGCTGGGCGGCCAATGGGAATACCTGGCCTTCACCAATCCCGTGGAGGCCCTGGCGGCTGCGGCGGAGAAATCCGTGGATGTGGCGTTTCTGGACATCGAAATGCCTGTCATCAGCGGAATCGCTCTGGCTAAAAAGCTGAAGGAGCGAAACCCCCAGGTGAACGTGATTTTTGTGACGGCCTACCAGGACTATGCCCTGGACGCCTACCGGCTTCACGCCTCCGGCTACGTCACAAAGCCGGTGACGGAGGGCAAGGTGCGGGAGGAGCTGGGCAACCTGCGCACCCCCGTTCCCCTGCCGAAGGCAAAGCCGTTACAGGTGAAGTGCTTCGGCAACTTCGAGGTGTTCGCCCACGGCCAGCCGGTGAAATTTCAGTACAGCAAGTCCAAGGAGCTGCTGGCCTACCTGGTGGACCGGGAGGGGGCCGCCGTCACCGTGGGCGAGCTGAACGCGGTGCTGTGGGAGGAGGATCACAGCTCCTACCTGCGGAACCTGATCGCCGACGTGCAGACCACGTTGAAGGCGGCGGGGGCCGGAGGCGTGTTCATCAAGCGGCGCAGCCAGTGCTATGTGGTCACGGAGCTGCTGGACTGCGACGCCTACGAGTACAAGCGGGGCAACCCTGACGCGGTGCTGGCCTACCGGGGCGAGTATATGGCCCAGTTCTCCTGGCCGATTTTTCGACAATAATCATTTTTTCAGCAAGAAAGCGGACAAATCGTCCGCTTTCTTCTTTTTTCGGCGGAATGTGTGGCACTTTTGTGGCACTTCGTTTGATACAATATCGTTGCCGTTATATACGCATAGTGCAGCGAAATTGGAGAGAATATCGAAATGTCGCAAATAAGGAGGGGTTTTATGAACTGTAATGTAAAACGGACGCTGTGGGCACTGCTGCTGATGCTGTGCCTGCTGCTGTCGCTGCCCGCCGCTCTGGTGACAAGGGCGGAGGCATCCACCAACGTGGCGCTGAATCAGTCTGACGCGGAGATCAAGAACGTGGCCTCCGTGCTGAACAGCACCACGTCCAGCAGAACGCTGTATGTCAAATTCGCCGTAAAGGGCGTCATCTACACCTACTCCGCCGTCTACAATCCCTCCAGCAAATCCTTTACGGTGAGCAACGTGGCGGGCAGCGGCAGCGTCACAGGCTTCACCATGGATAAGACGGACGGCGGCTTTACCATGTTCATCAACCAGCAGTGGGGCGGGCGGCGCTACACCATCACCCCCAGCTCCATCGACATTGTGGGTATCTTCGACCCCAGCGAGTTCAGCACGTTTTCGCTGTATAACATCTGCTTCGGCAACAGTGTGACGCTGAATACCAACGGCGGCTCCATCGTCGAGCGGGACAACGTGCGGTTCTATATGCTCGGCAAGGGCGCCACGCTGCCCAGCACCGTCAGCCGCAAGGGCTATCTCTTTGAGGGCTGGTATGACAACGCCAACTTCACCGGCAGTCGGGTTACCGCCATCCCCGGCAACGCCAGCGGCAACAAGACCTATTACGCCAAGTGGGCAGAGGTTACGGATACCTACGACCTGACCATCAGCGTCAACGTGTCCATCCCCACCAACGCCAACTTTACCTATACTAATGCCTACATCTACTGCGGCAAGGATGCGGCAAATAAAGATATCTACACGTCATTTGAGGGCAGCTCCGGCAGCCTGACCGTCCCCAACGCGGATGCCAACACCGCCACATTCAAGGTGTATTTCTATGGCAGCTACCAGTATCCCGGAAGCAGCTGGGGAGCGGTGTGCTTATATCAATATGTGCAACTTTCCTGCCTGAACGAAGTGACAAACGCCTCGGCAAAGGGTGTGTGCAACAACCCGGCTGACGCCCCCGATATCCCCTTTACCTACACCGTCACCAAGAAGTCCAACGCCGTCGCGGTGACCTATAACTACAACGACGGCGAGACCGCCAACGCCGCCGTGTCGGTAGGCAGCGGCAAGTCCACCACGCTGCTGACTCCCACCCGGTTCGGCTACACTTTTGACGGCTGGTACACCGCCGCCAGCGGCGGCACCAAGGTGGGCAACGCCGGCGCCAGCTACACCCCCAACGGCAATGTGACGCTGTACGCCCACTGGAGCCAGGTGACGTACACCGTGACGCTGAACCGCAACACCGGCACCGGCGGCACCGGCTCCGTGCAGGTGGCCTTTGGCAGCGCCATGCCCAAGGTGAACTCCCTGCCCACCAAGGCGGGCTACACCTTCGCCGGCTATTTTGACTCCGCCACCGGTGGCGCCCAGTATTACAATGACAAGGGCGTGAGCACGGCCAACTGGAACAAGCTGGCGGGCGACACCCTGTACGCCCACTGGACGCCTATCCCTGCTACGGCGCCCACCATTACCCAGCAGCCCCAGGCCGCCAGCCTTGACTACCTCCAGGGCGGGCAGCTGACGGCAGCGGGCAGCGCCGCCTCGGGCCACACCATCGACGGCTACCAGTGGTACCGCAACAGCAAGAAATCCACCGACGGTGCTACCGCCGTTACGGGTGCCACCACCGCCACGCTGACCATTCCCAGCAGCCAGGACGCCGGGGATTACTATTACTACTGCGCCGTCACGTCCAAGCGGACGGACAACGGTGAGAAGACTCCTGCCAACACCAGCATCGTGAAGGTGACCATCCATAAGATCGCCTCCGCCATTGTGGTGCCTCCCGAGGACGTGGCCGACTTCAGCTATGACGGCACCGCCCACACCCTGCTCTCCGGCAACGGCACCTGCCTGGGCGGCGCCATCCAGTACAGCCTGGACGGCACCACCTATTCCGCCGCTGTGCCCTCCGCCACCGACGCAGGGGACTACACCATTTACTATAAGGTAGTGGGCGACAAGAACCACAACGACACCCAGCCCCAGACCCTGTCCCTGCACATAGCGAAGATCGACGCCGTGCTTTCCAACCCGCCCGCCACGGTAACGAATCTTGAGTACACTGGAAAGGCCCAGGCGCTGGTGAATGCCGGCACCGTGGACGGCGGCGCCATCTGGTACAAGCTGGATGACGGCGAATATACCACCACCATTCCCACCGCCACGCTGGTGGATACGTACACCGTCTATTACAAGGTGATAGGCGACAAGAACCACAACGACATCCCCGAGGCCAGCGTGACCAACGCCATCGCCGAGGTGGACAAGACAGCGTTCCGGGCCACCGTCGCCACGGCAACGGACTATCAGGCCAGCATCGCGGAGGACTATGAAGCCCCCGCCGCCGCGCTCTCTGACGCCCTGGCCAAAGCAGCCGCCGTGGATGAGAACAAGAACGTCACCGTGAAGCAGGTGGCCGACGCCGACAAGGCCCTGTCCGCCGCGGTGGACACCGCAAAGGCCGCCGTGGCCATGGCCAAGATCAACGCCATCGCCCCTGTGGCCTATATCGCGGATTGCAAGGCCAAAATCGACGACGCCAGAGATGCCTATGACAGTCTCAACGACACCCAGAAGGCCCTGGTGCCCAAGGCGACCGTCAACGCCCTGGTGAAAGCCGAGGCCGATTACAGCGCCGTGAACAACGCCGTGGGGAAGATCGGCCACATCGGCACCGTGGCCTATACCCCCGAGAGCAAGAGCAGGATCGACGACGCCCGCAAGGTTTACGACGCCCTCACCGCCGACCAGAAGGCCATCCTGCCGGAGGCCAACTACAAGGTGCTGACCGACGCCGAGACCGATTACAACGCCGTGAACGACGCCGTGGGGAAGATCGGCCACATCGGCGCCGTGGCCTATACCGCCGACAGCAAGAGCAAGATCGACCAGGCCCGCAAGGTTTACGACGCCCTCACCGACGGCCAGAAGGCCATCGTGCCGGAGGATATTTACGCCGTGCTGACCCAGGCAGAGGCCGACTATGCTGCCGTGGACAAGGCGGTGACCACCGCCGGTGACATCGGCACCGTGGCCTACGACAAGGAGACCCACGCCAGAATCGACGCCGCCCGAAAGGCGTATGACGCCCTGACCGAGGCCCAGCTCGCCATCACGCCCCAGGACGTGCTGCCCACGCTGACGGCGGCGGAGGAGCTGTACAGCGCCGTGGATCAGGTGGCAAAGCGCATCAGCGCCATCGGCAGCGTGAGCTACACCCCCGCCTGCGAAAGCGACATCAGCGCGGCAAGATGGGCATACAATAAGCTGACCCCGGAGCAGAAGGCCATCGTGCCCACCAGGATCCTCTCTACGCTGACCAGCGCCGAGTATCTTTATGAAACGGTGGATCAGGCCGTGAAGGAGATCGAGGCCATCGGCACCGTTACCTATACCCCCGCCTGCAAGAGCCGAATTGACGCCGCCCGGGCCGAGTACAACGGCCTGTCGGGGGAGCAGAAGGCCATTGTGCCCGGCGGCATTCTGTCCCGCCTTACCGGCGCGGAGGCGGATTACAACGCCGTGAGCAATACCGTGGAGAAGATCATCGCCATCGGCAAAGTGGCCTACACCGTGGACAGCCACAGCAAAATTGCAACCGCCAGAGCGGCCTGCAACGCCATGAGCGCCGCCCAGAAGGCCATCCTGCCCGACACGATGCTGCAAAGCCTCACCGCCGCCGAGACGAATTATGACGCCGTGGACAAGGTGGTGGGCAAGGCGGACGCCATCGGCGCCGTGGCCTACACCGCTGACAGCCGCAGCAAGATCGACCAGGCCATGGCCGCCTACGCCACCCTTACCCCGGAGCAGAAGGAACTGGTGCCCACTGCTGCGCTGAACGCCGTCACCGAGGCGGACGAGCTCTACACCGCCGTGGACAGCGCCGTGCAGGACATTCTGGCCATCGGCCAGGTGGCCTACACCGACGGCAGCCGCGGTAAGATCGACAGCGCCAGAAGCGCCTACGACAGCCTGACGGCAGCCCAGCGCGCCCTCCTCCCCGCCGAGACCCTGGCCGTCCTCACCACCGCCGAGGAGGACTACAACGCCGTGGATCAGGCGGTGACCATGGCCTCCGGCACAGGCAAGGAGGCCCAGGAGGCCGCTCTGGAGGCCTATGAAAACCTGACCGATGCGCAGCGGGCCATGCTGGCCGGACATCCCGCCGCGGCGGAGATAGAGGCGGCCCACAGCAGAGCCCAGGCCATGGGCCTCCTCTGGGTGGCCGTGGCAGCGATCTGTGCGGTGGCCATCTTCTTCCTGATCTTCCTGATTGTGAAGCGGCGGAAGAAGGACGAGGAAGAAACCGCACATAGTCGGTAAAACGCATCACACCCCATACTTCCAGGCAAACATTGTACCCCCTCTCAGCGCAGGCACGCAGCCGTCTTTCAGGCGGTGGCGTGCCTGCGCGGCTTTTGCCCACAAAAGATTTGCGTATTGGGGGAAATATCAGTATAATAAGGTGACCTATTTCCAACAGACAGGAGCTATTACCATGAAAAAGATTCTGATTATTTCCAGCAGTCCCCGGAAAAACAGCAACTCCGAAGCCCTGGCCCTGGCCTTTGCCGAGGGTGCCCGGGAGGCGGGGCATGAGGTGGAGATTGTGACGCTGCGGGACAAGCAGGTGGCCTTTTGCCGGGGCTGCCTGGCCTGCCAGAAGACCCAGCGCTGCATCATCCACGACGACGCCAACACCATCCGGGAGCAGGCCCTCCACGCCGACGTGCTGGTGTTCGCCACGCCCATTTACTACTACGAGATGTCCGGCCAGCTCAAGACGATGCTGGACCGGCTGAACCCGCTGTACACCACCGATTACGCCTTCCGGGAGGTGTACGTGATGACCTCCGCCGCCGAGGACGACGACTATGTGCCCAACCGGGCGGAAAACGGCGTGGGCGGTTGGGTAGACTGCTTCGCCAATGCCCGCATGGCAGGCACCGTGTTCATGGGCGGCGTAGGCGCTGCCGGTGAATATAAAAACCACCCCGCCCTGGAAAAGGCCCGTGAGATGGGCCGCCGGGCGTAACCCCTCCCCCGCCCCACATACGACCACCGCCCGGAGCCATTCTCCGGGCGGTGGTTCAGATTGTCAAAAAAGCATCGCAGATTTCGCGCCCGCAGGCGCGAACCCATGAAATCCGAAAAAAGTGACGACATGCGCGTCACTTTTTTCACATCTCAGGCTACGAAGT